>CAZHOY010000216.1:0-3587 GCA_964534695.1 uncultured Actinomycetota bacterium
CAATTTCAACAAAATATTTTTTAAAATTTCTTTTAGTAAAATATCCTATAATTCCAGGGTAATGGATATTTGCTTTATCATCCATTGTATGAATAATAATTTTACAACCAATAAGTTTTGATATTTTGAGTGCAAACTTTATTGTTTCTGTCTTATCGGGATTAAGGTAAATATAATCAGGGGCAAAAGATCTTAACCAAGTTTTTAGTTTTTCTGAAATCTTAAAGTTTTGTTTGATTATATTCTTCCCAATAATAATCCTTAATCCTCTTTTTATTAATATAAAAAGTTTATCAATGGTTTTTTGAGGCTGCAGTTCCGATTTGTTTTTTCTTGTATTGTTATAGCCTGCTTGAATTGTTGCGTTTGATTCTGAGTTTGTGATTTGATATTTATATCCTAAGATATCAATATCACAAATTTCAGAATAAATAGATAAGAGTCCTAAATTCTCTTTGGGTAAGAAATCAACTAGTTTTGATATGGTCAATCCTGCACTGTTGTCATAGCGAAAATTAATATTCAGAAACAATATTTTAGGAATGTTTTTCATTAAACAATTTATTGGACTCTTATTCAAACCTAACCATCAAAAATACTACTTTGAATAATTTGATTTTAGCCCTTCAGCATCCTTTATTTTTCAATTTAGCATTACCAACTTATAAAGAGATTTGCTTTACTTTTCACAATCAAATACTTATCATAAAAATATTTATCAAAAACAAGCGCGAAGATTAGTCCATAAAAAAATATTGAAAACTTTACTAAGGTTGCCTGTGCCCAAAAATAGATCAGAAAGGCAAAAAAAGAACCCCAATAATTTGTTTGTTTGGCTTTCTTATAAAGTTCTTTGGCTAGTAAAAACCAAAAACCAAATAATAATAAACTACCAATAATGCCATATGAAACGAGATGTGATAAATAGCCAACGTGTATTTGTGAGCTCCCCAATGCTAAGGATGTAGCTTTTATTTCATCTGTTAAGTGAACCCCAGTACCAAAATAAGGATTTTGGGGAAAGAAAATCGCGAAAGTACTAAATGCTTTATATCGCGTTGTTTCTTTAATAGAACCTTCAATAAATAACCTTTGGTTAATCCAACTTTGTATATCATATCCTAGAAATAGAATAATCTGATATAAAATAAAAAAACTTATAAATGCTATGAATACATATTTAAGAGTTCCTAAGATTTTAATTTTATTAAAAACCAGAATTTGAAAAGTCAAAATAATAAATCCGATTATGATATAACGCCCATTGGTAAGAACAGCAACCAGGCCACCTAAAATTAAAAACACAATGTAATTTCTCTTTTTGAGATAAAGCAAGTAACCAATTAATACAGATAAAAGAGGCAGAAATGAAAGACCTAATTCATTGGGGTCCGCAAAGCTAAAGATAGAAGTTCTTCTGAATTGATAAATATTTAAATTAATCATTTCCTCATTATCCCTATATTCATAGGCAGAAAAAAAATCTTGATCAAAAACCTGGACAATAGACACTACTACAGCAATAATTACGGTTATCTTTACAATCAAAATGCTGTTTTTTATGAATTTATCACTAAAATTAGTGTTGTAAATAATGAGTATAATAAGTAATGTAGCAATTTCTCTGTTATTAATAAGAAATCGTAAAATACCCCGTCTTTCAATTTCACCATTAAAAAAGGCCCAAATAAATAAGTAAAAAATGTAAAGAATGAGATAATTTAAATAATGTGGTTTCTGGTTAATTTTATTTTGGGAGAAATAGATAACGGCAACCACATAAGTTAGTAAGTAAAAATAGAGTACATGGGAAAATGGACCAATTTCACCAACTACCAGAAAAAAAGCAATGATTGGTATAAATAACATTAAAAACAATAAGATGTATGTAATTTTCCTTAATGGGAACATTTATAGGATATTGAAAATGTTTTTAATTACCTTTTTCAGAGAAATTAAGTATTGTTTTAATAATTAATTGCAGATAAAGTTGTGATAATTCAAAGAAAAAAGGTAGGTGCAATAGCCGAAGAAGTATCCCCCAAGGGTGAAACCAATAAAAACATACAAAGGGAGAATAGTCTTAGGTAAATTAAATATTTCGGTATAAATGTAAGCCAAAACAGGAGCAAAGAGCAAAAGGTAAAAGAAACTATAATTTGTTTTACTCATTAAATCTCTAATTTGGATTTATTTAAGTTTTCAATTATTATTTAAAAGATAAAAGTATATTTCCATTTTAGAACTCTATAATGAGTGCAATATAAGTTCCGTTTGACTTTCTTACTTAATTAAAAATTCTTATTAATTTATTCTTTGCTCTTCTAAAGAAGTTGTGAATTATAAGTACTATTTTAGGACATTTTAGAATTCTGATAACATGTTTATTATAATATGGAATATTTGCATAATATTTATCTAATTTATGCTTAATACAAATGATCGATCCATAACTTTTACCATGAATTTTTCCTGTGATCTTATAAAAATAAATATGGTTTTTAACAATATTCTTTAAAAGATTAGTAACAAAAATATTTCTTTGGACATCGTTAATTATTCTAGATTCAATCATGTAATCGAGGCAGTCATTGATGTCTTTCGACCAAACATCGAAAACATTAAAAGTAACATTACTTGGTTCACTTCTAAAAAAAGGACCTTCTAAGACTGCAATTGCTTTATTCTTTCTCATTGCATTTAATAAAAACATAAATCCTAAGAAAGAATTATTCTCATACCGATTAAAAATAAGATTATCAAAATTCTTGTAATTCAGCATTATAACTGCGCTAATTAGGGTTAATTTATATGCATTCTTTTGCAAGAATATGTTTTTAACATCAATATTATTCTCAATAAATTCGAAGAAATGAGGTTCAACGGTACTATATTTATTATTTAAATAGAATGCGGCGACCTTAGGATTATGAATAATATTATCTAATAAATACTTAATGACATTATTATTAATATGTTCATTATCTGATAATAGCCAAAAATATTCCCCATTTGAGAGTTCCCTACATTTTTTAAAATTACCATAATAACCAGTATTAAATGGTTGTAAATTAGATTTAAGATTAATTTTTGGAAATTTTTCTGCGTGCTTACTGATGATAAACTGCGTATCATCAATAGATGCGTTATCTGATATTATTAATTCAATATCTGTATTAAATTGGTCTATTTGAGGTAGTAATGTAAAAAGTGATTTATCTAAGATGCTTGCTCTGTTGAAGGTTGGAATTGCAATTGTTAAAGATGGTCTCATTTGGAATTTTCATTCATTAATAATGATTTAAAATAATTCTAATCCCTTTGTTTAGAGTAACTTTAGGTTTCCACCCAAGTTTCCCTAATTCAGTATTATCAGCTTTTATGTCCATAAGTTCACCTTGTCTGTAGGGTAATGCTCCAAATTTTAACTCTGTCTTGCTATTGGAGTAGGTTTTTATTAATTCGATTAGTTCTTTTATGCTAGTTGATTTACCTGTTCCAACTTCAAATTCAGAGAAATTAACTTTGATTTTATAATAGTAATTAAGTATATGAATGTATGCATTAACTACATCACTTATATAAAT
>CAZHOY010000217.1:0-3582 GCA_964534695.1 uncultured Actinomycetota bacterium
GACGGCTACTTGATAGGCTTGAAATACATTATACCCCAAAACATGGCAGTTGGCTCAATATAGCAGAGATTGAGCTAAGGATTCTAAATGACCAGTGTCTAAACCGTAGAATACCTGATAAGGGTATGCTTTCAAGTGAGGTTGCTGCATGGCAAGATAAGCGGAATTCCGATAAAGCCAGGGTTGACTGGCAGTTTACTGCCGAAGGTGCAAGGATAAGGCTTAAGAGACTTTACCCTATATTGTTATCTTGACAGGACACTAGTTTAAAAATTCTGAAATAATCCTGCATTCTTCCATAATAGGGACCATAGCCCTAAAACAGTTAAATATTGTAATTTAATTATTAGGTACCGGTAACAGTTATTTGGCTACGTCCTTTTGTTCGGATATCACTCTTTTTATAAATTCTATTTCTTTTTCGGTAAGGTCCTTTACCTTTTCGTAATTTGAAACGACACCATTTATAACTTCATTGTATTTTTCTTTGGTTAGATTTTTGATTCTGCTTGCTTTCTGCTCTACCTTGCCTGCTATATCTTTGGTTATTTTCTTTATATCCGTCCTTAACTCCTCACCGGTTTTGGTAGTCAAAAATAATGCTGTGACTGCTCCTGCTACAAGCCCCAATGCAAATCCTATAAATATACCCTTTACGGTTCCCGATTCGTTATCACTCATAAAACCCTCCTGTATCTCAAATTAAAAGCTCACTTTCATAGTATCTACATTATACATATTATAAAAACTTTTTTTAACATATTTCCAATAAAAAAATTTTTTGATAGTATTTAGAGATTACGGTTAAATAAAAGAATATTTCTGCTCAAAAAAACCAATTTAGGTTTACAGGTATAATTTATAATCAGAAGAACCGGATAGCTTATGGAATTATATCATTACAACAAGAAAAAACCGGATTACAACTTAACTGAAATAAAACAAAAGGATAGTCCGGTTAAAAATTTCAGGCTGACTTACGATTCGCCCTACAGGGCAGGGATAGATATAAGCGATAAGGTTTATGCCCGGTTGTCTTTAAATAAAAAAACAAGCAAAAAAAATACCTCAGACAGTGATATTTTAATACTGGTCCACGGATTTTCAAGCAGAAGAAAGAGTACTGATAACTATTACCGATTCATCAGCAAGATGACCGGATATAATCTGTCGTGTGCCTTTATAAACCTTCCCTTCCACTTAAACAGGACACCGCAGGGCGAAAAAAGCGGCCGGAGAATGATACATTATGATGATGTGGAAACGCTCCGATTTTTTCATCAGTGTGTTGTGGATATTAAAAAATTAATAGATATTGTCTTAAGGATTTTTTCTGTAAAAAATATTTATATTTGTGGTATAAGCCTCGGAAGTATGGTGGCACTGATTACCATGGCCAATGACAGCCGGATAAACAAAGGTGTCTTTTTGCTGGGAGGCGGAAATTGGAAAGAAATTCACTGGAATGGAATTCTAAGATTTATATTGAAGGGTGACTGTACCCATAAAGGCAGCAGCAGCAGAGAAACATGCAGCAGGTTCTATTCTAATTTTCCTGAGTTCTTAAATGAATTTAAGAAAATAAAAAATAAAAGGATCAAAATGGACTTTGAAGGCCTTCCAGATTTAAAAAAAGCAACCACAAAAATGTGCTTCCTATGCGACCCTCTGGCTTTTGCTCACAAAATCAAGCCTGAAAAGGTGCTTATGATTAATTCCAAATTTGATTTCTATTTTCCCAGAGAATCAACAAAACAGTTATGGGAAGAACTGGGCAGACCCAAAATCCACTGGCTAAATACACCGCATTCCGGCAAAGTTTTGACCAATGAAAAAATTATAGCGGAAATCAAACAATTCCTGCAGGGTACCTGATTTTTTTAAATTCATATCCAGACCAAATCCTAATTTTTTCTGTTCAATCTTCCCGCCATCTTCAGCCTCCTGTATATCAGATCCCCTATAAAAGAATATTTTATATCGACAGCACCCTCGGGGCACATTTCACTGCAGCAGAAACACCTGATACAGGTTTTGTAATCAAATTTTATTTTTCCGTTACTGAAAGAAATAGAATTCTGGGGACAAATTTTCCGGCAGGTCATACAAAGATTACACTTTGAGGAGTTAACATAGGGATAGGGATTAAGTGAGCTTTTTACAAATGGCAGGATGTATGTATTTATAAAATTGCTTTTAATTAATTTTTTCTGGCCCGAACTTCTGGGAATCTTAAAATCATTTATTATAATATCGGATAGCTTTTCTCCTAATACCTTTATATCATCTTCCCCGTAAGGTTCCTTTCTCTCTTTTTCCAGAATCTCAAACAAGGGAATCAGCTTCTTATCAATATTCATTATTTTACTCATAATTACATCCATTGAAATAGAATCGCTGCTGGCCATAATCAGGCCTATATTTCTGGGAGTTCCGCTTCTGCCCGGGCCTTCTCCTTCTATTCCTACAACTCCATCCATTATATTTAAACCGGGCTTAACAAAAGATATTATATCCAGAAGCATGCTCCAGAATTTTTTAAAATCATCAAACCTCAGATGATATCCAACTTTGGTAAATCCGGGAATGATCCCAAACATATTTTTTACTGCTCCGGTTATAACCGTCAGATTGTGAGTCTTAAATTTAGGCAGGTTGATTATCACGTCCGCTTCAATTACCGGTTTTATAACTTCTATTTTCTTTATAACCCTTCCCTGTTTATGGGAAAGAATTTCATAATCATTGGAATAATTAAGTCTGCACCCCGTTCTTTTTGCAACATCTAAAATACCGGTGGCTTCATAGACTTTCTTCATGCCTTTTTTATTGTAAGGAACACCGGGACCAAAACTATCGGCAACTACAATATTTTCACTTACTCCTGTAATAGCTGTAATTTCCTCAATAACCGCTTCTATAAATAACGGATGGGTAGTAACAGCCTTATCTGGTGCAGCTGCCAGAAGTAAATTTGGCTTTATTACAATCTTACTTTTGGGATTTAGAAATTTCTTGAAACCACCTAAAAGACCTACACAACTTTTTATGGCTTCCTTTAAGATTCTTTTATTATAGCTTCCACATTTTATAATGCTTACTGCTCTGATGTTTTCCATTCTTTCTATCCGGATATCCATTTCATTGAAGATTTACGTTACGAACCGCTGCACTTCCACATATCGCCTGCTGCCATTTCAGGTTACTTACAAGTTCTGCTGACTTTCCCCATAACATATGAATAGAAAGTTGCCGTTAAGTAGTTCCTAGCGCCCCCTGGCAATATTAACAATCATCTTTACTGCCCTCACTATGATGCCCACTACCATACCAATAATAATCAACACCAGAACTACAATGACAATTGGATTAAGAATACCGGTTAAATCTCCCGGAAATACCGTAAAATCAAAAGGAAATATAACCAGCAGTGATATAACAGCAGAAAGGCCGAATAAATTAAGAATAATACGTATTAACTGATAGAAGAAATAGCCATCATAAATAATCAGTAAAATATTTCCAATTATGGCTGCCACCAGCGCTGTCGAAACGATAGGCAGCCACTGGCTGAAACTTTCA
>CAZHOY010000218.1:0-3576 GCA_964534695.1 uncultured Actinomycetota bacterium
TTCTGGTAATTTCTTTCTTTATGGTAATTTTAGAAGGGCCTTTTTGGGGGTTTTTTTTATGGGTATTCATTGGTCTTGCATTAAGCCTTGCAAATATTTATGATACGAGACTTAAAAGTCTTGAAAATTAATACATATTTTTTAAGTTTTATTAATTAGGAAGAAGGTATTGACTTGAAAATTATTATAACAGGCGGAGCGGGGCTAATTGGGTCTCACATCTGCGATAGGTTAGTAAATGACAGTCATGATGTAATGGTAATTGATAATCTTTGTAGTGGTAAAAAGGAATTTGTTAATAATAAAGCCCACTTTTTTGAAATTGATATAAGAGATGCAAGAATTAAAAAGATAATAAGTGATTTTGAGCCAGAAGTTGTAATTCATTGTGCAGCTCAAATTAGTGTTAAAAATTCAGGTATTGCTCCCATAAATGATGCTGATGTGAACATTCTAGGTAGTCTTAATATTTTAGAATCAGTTAAAGGTATAAATTTAAAAAAATTTATATTCGCTGCTAGTGGTGGAACTGTATATGGCAATCAAAAATATTTTCCGGCAGATGAAGATCATGAATTAAAACCCTTGTCGCCCTATGGGATTGCAAAATTTAGTGTCGAGAATTATCTTAATTTTTATAACATTAATTATGGGCTAAATTATGTATCGCTTAGATATTCTAATGTTTATGGACCAAGGCAAAATCCCAATGGTGAAGCTGGTGTAGTAGCTATTTTTTCTAAAAAGATTTCAAAAGGAGAAAACCTAACAATTAATGGTGATGGGTTGCAAACTAGAGATTTTATTTATATTGGCGATGTAGTTGAGGCAAATTTAGAAGCTATTGAAAGTGATTTTATAGGTCCGTTGAATATAAGTACAGGAATTGAAACAAATATAATAAGTATTTTAAATATTTTAAAAAGAGTATCTAAAAATAATAAAATTATATACAATACTGGTTCAATACCTCAAGGGGAACCTAGAAGAAGTGTATTAGATCCGAATAAAGCGAAAGGAGTTTTTAAATGGTTTCCTAAAGTCAGCCTCGAAGATGGATTAGAAAAAACTTATAAATGGTTTCACAAATTAGTTTTTGATGAATAATTAAGAGTAATATATATTGAAATATGGAAATTATCAAATTTAAAAAGCCCGTAAACTATGATAAAATTCTTTTAAAACAGCTAAATATTTAAAGGAAAATGGAATTGGTAATAGGATTATTAATAAAATGAAAGTAATTATTTTAGGTGCCAACGGAATGCTTGGCCATAAGATTTTTTCTTTTTTTTGTTGCAAAGGGCTAAATGCGATTGGAACAATTAGAGAAATTAATAAAAATAATGAATTATTTATAACAAAGTATAAAAAAAATATTAAGGCCGGTTTATATGCTGACAATATTGAAGATTTTAAAAAATTGTTTTGCTTGGAAAAACCAGATTATATCGTAAATTGCATCGGTATTATAAAGCAATTAAAAATATCCAATGACCCTATTATTTCAATTTCTTTAAATTCTTTGTTTCCTCATAAGATTGCAGAAATTTGTATAAAATTAGGAATAAAATTAATACATTTCAGCACTGATTGTGTTTTTTCTGGTTTAAAAGGAAATTACAAAGAAGAATATTTTGCTGATGCAAATGATTTATATGGAAGGTCTAAATATTTAGGTGAAGTTTATGGCAATAACTGTTTAACAATTAGAACTTCAATAATCGGTCATGAACTTGGAACTAAAAATGGTCTTATAGAATGGTTTCTTTCACAGAATAAAGAAGTTAAAGGATATTTGAATTCAATATTTACCGGTTTTCCAACAGTTGAGATTGCGAGTATTTTATATAATAAAATTCTAAAAAGTGATTTAAAGGGCTTATATCATTTATCTTCAGAACCAATATCAAAATTAGAACTTTTAAAAATAGTAAATGAGGTCTATGGAAAAAACTTAAAAATTATTCCCTTTGAAAATATAAAAGAAGACAGGTCTTTAAATTCTACTAAGTTTAGAAGTTTAACAAATTATCAACCTCCAAAATGGGTAGATCTAATAAGCTCAATGCATGAAGATTATATAAACAGCGACTATTATAAAGGAGTTTTAAGTAATGCAGATATTTGAAAATAAGACAATAACAATTACAGGTGGCACCGGCTCTTTGGGCAAAGTGTTAACCAGGCGAATACTGGGATGTAAAAGCGGTAGGCCTAAAAAGGTTATTATTTTTTCTCGTGATGAAGCCAAACAGCACTTTATGAGGCTTGAATATCAATGCAAAACCAAGTCAACTGATGAAGTTATTTATAATAACTTTAAACAACTATTGGAATTCAGAATTGGTGATGTGAGAGATTATCACTCTGTTCTTTCCGCTATTAAAAATTCAGATATAGTTATTAATGCTGCTGCACTAAAGCAGGTTCCTTCCTGTGAGTATTTCCCTTATGAGGCTGTTAAGACTAATATTACAGGAGCTGAAAATATAGTAAAAGCAATAAGAGAGAATGATCTAAATGTTAAGACAGTTATATGTGTATCGACTGACAAGGCCTGCAAACCTGTAAATGTAATGGGCATGACAAAATCTATCCAGGAAAGAGTCTTTATAAGTGCTAATATTCTATGCCCTGATACAAAATTTATATGCGTAAGGTATGGCAATGTCCTTGCTTCAAGAGGTTCTGTAATACCTTTGTTTCATGAGCAAATAAGAACTGGAGGCCCTATAACGATAACTGTTAAAGATATGACAAGATTTTTACTCTCTCTTAATGAAGCAGTTGATGTAATTTTTAAAGCTATTGAAGCAGCAAATCCAGGAGAAACCTACATTCCAAAAGTACCTTCTTCTTATATTTATAATGTCGCTAAAGCCTTAATAGGGGAAAGACAAATAAAAATAGAGGTTACAGGTATAAGGCCAGGTGAAAAAATACATGAGATTCTTATTTCAGAAGAAGAAGGTAACAGGGCATATGACAGAGGAGATTACTATGTTATAAAACCCTTGCTTCCTGAACTGAAAACCAACAATAATTATAGTGATTATATTAGCAAAGAATACAGTTCTGGGGATTCAGTGTTAAATTTTGAAGAGACAAAAGAATTCCTTGAAAAGCATAATCTTCTTATTTATGACAATTTTATGGAAGACGGGGAGCTTTTAAGATGAAAATAATGACTATTTTAGGTACAAGACCTGAAATTATAAGGCTTAGTATGATTATTCCTTTGCTGGATAAATATAATGATCATATTCTTGTTAATACCGGGCAGAATTATGTAAAAGAACTTAATAAATTGTTTTTTGAGGAACTTAATCTTAGAGAACCTGACTATGATTTGGATACAAGATCTGAAAATACTTTTGAACAAATTTCTAAAATATTTCATAAATGTGAAAAAATCATATTAAAGGAAAAGCCGGAAAGACTATTAATTTTAGGTGATACAAATAGTGCCCTGACTTCAATTATCGCAAAAAGATATAAAATAAAAGTTTTCCATATGGAAGCAGGAAACAGATGCTATGATGACAGAGTCCCTGAAGAGGTTAATAGGAGGAT
>CAZHOY010000219.1:0-3558 GCA_964534695.1 uncultured Actinomycetota bacterium
ATTCTTTCCAATTTATTTACCGTCCTGACTGCTTTATTTTGGAATTCCTTTTTGCCTGACATAAGCAGTGGGAATATAATCTGCTGTATGAATGAAGAATTACGGCTGGCAAAATTTTCAAATATTTTTAAATGTTTTACATGTATTCCATATTTTGATAGCTCACTTACAATCTTCAATATTTCAAAATCACCTGTACTGATTACATATTTATTATTCTCCTTTTTACAATCAACTATTCCATTTTTGAATAAGTCATTTATTAAAGATGGTGATAATTTAAATTTCTTCTTTATATCTCCTAACGAAAGTGTTTTTAAATCATAATCAGGTTTAAATTCTTCACTTAATTTTAATTGTATAGCCTCTGAAGATTTATCTTCGCTAATGAATCTCTTAAATTCTTTTGATTTAGTTTTTTGTTTTATTACTGTTAAAGGAAGGTAAAGGTCCCTCTGCATTTTTAATATGAAGTTTAATCTTTCAATGTCTTCTTTATAATAAATTCTATACTTATTAATTGCCCTTTTGGGCATCATGAGACCTTCAGATTCAAGAAACCTTAGCTTGCCGTTGGTTAAATCAGGATATATTTTTTTTAATCTCTTTACTACTTTCCCTATGGTAAGATATTTTTTTGATTGATGTTTTTTATTCATTTAAGATTTCTTAATGTGATGAAAGAATAAAAATATATATTTACCTATCTGTATCCTATCTCCATGTTCTAAGGCTGAATTTTCAACTATTTCTCCGTTTATATAACTTCCATTCAAACTGCCTGAATCTTTCAGATTAAAATTCTGCCCTGCTTTTTCCAGTACTGCATGTTTTCTGGAAACTGTAATATCGTCCAGAAAAATATCTGACTCGGGATTTCTGCCAATTGTAAATTTTGATTTATTGATTAAAAATTTATCTCCAATATTGGGGCCTTTTATAATGACCAGTCCGCTTTTTTTCTCCTGCACTTTTTTTATATATTCAAGAATGCTGCTGGATACTTTTTCACTAAATTCAATTTTTTTACCCTTTATTGATTCTGTTTGTTTATTATTTTGTTTAGGTTCCATAGCCTTTCCCAATCTGCTAAATTATTTAATTTTCTTACATTTTATTTGGTCGGGACGAGAGGATTTGAACCTCCGACCCCCAGTACCCCATACTGGTGCGCTAGCCAAACTGCGCCACGTCCCGTCTTTCTATATTTTAAGATAATACTTATTATTAGTAAAGTTATCAATTTAATTTATATCTTAAACTTCAGATTTAAACTTTCGTTTCATAAGCTTATTCACGGATTCAAGCGGACTTAAATCCTTATATATAATTTCATAAACACTTTCAGTTATCGGTACTTCAATATTCATCTTTCTTGAAATATTATAGACAGCTTTTGTGGTTCTTATACCTTCCGCCACCATATACATACTTCTCATAATATCCTTTATTTTTTCACCTTTAGCCAGTCTTTCGCCAACGCTCCTGTTTCTGCTGTTTTTACTTATACATGTTGCTACCAGATCACCCATTCCTGTTGCACCTGAAAATGTCTGAGGATTTGCACCTAACCTCATCCCAAATTTGGTAAGCTCATATAAACCACGGGTAATCAGAGAAGCTTTTGTATTTGCACCATAACCTAATCCATCGGAAATTCCTGCTGCAATAGCAATGATATTTTTTACCGCACCCCCAATTTCTACCCCTACTATATCAGTATTGGTATAAACTCTTAGTTTATCAGTAGATATTACCGTTTGTATATATTTCAGCACATCTCTGTTATAGGATGATGCTACTGATACACTTGGCAGATTACTTGCAATCTCAAGAGCAATATTAGGGCCCGATAGTACGCATATTTTGGAAATTAATTCCTGAGGCAAACACTTCTCTAAAACCTGTGATAACCTGAGATTGCTTTCCGTCTCAAATCCTTTAGCTACATTTAATATGCATTTTATATTTTTCTTATTCTTCTCCAATATTCTGTAAAATTTTTTTATTATCTCCCTTAATGCATGTGAAGGAACTGCAAAAATAATAATTTCCGGATGGATAAAACCATCTGATGGATTTATAAAAGGTACAACCTTTTCAGGGATAGGCAAATCGCCGGTATATTTTGTATTTTTTTTAAAATTCTTTATTTCTTCATAAGTGCTTCTACTTCTTGTCCATAAATTAATCCGGTACCCTTCTTTGGCAAGAATTACTGCCAGAGTAGTTCCCCAGCTGCCTGCACCCACTACAGTTATAATTTTTTCCCTTTGCATAACTTTATTATATATTACTTAATATTTAAATTTAATGTATATAGGTGTACCGGTAAACCCAAATTTATCTCTTATATTATTTTCAATATATCTTTTTATATTAGTTCTTCTTCCAGCGTCCATATTTGAAAAAACCAAAAAAACAGGCGGCGACGTTTTTAACTGTCTTATAAATTTAACTTTAAACTTTTTTCCCTTAACATAAATACCGCATTCTTCCTTATCCAAATCCTTAAATAATTTGGTAATCTTGCCTTCACTTACTCTTTTATTTCTTTCTTCTATAAGCTTGTCTATCATTGTTATAATATTTTTAATCCCCTTTTTAGTTAATGCGCTTACTTTAAGAAACGGAGCATATTTTGCAAATTTAATCTTCTGATTGAATATATTTATGGTACTGGTAGTAGTATTTTTATCCATTAGATCAATCTTGTTAAAGATAACACATATACTCGTACCCTTTTCTATGCAAATTTCCACAATCTTTAAATCCTGTAGGGTTACTTCCCTGCTGATGTCTATAACAACCAGACTTACATCCGAATTTTCTATAGATCTTATGGTTCTTAACTGGCTATAATATTCTAGATTTTCTTTTTTCCTCTTTTTTCTCCTCAGCCCTGCAGTATCTATAAACTTATAACTTTTTTTATTTACATTTATTATACTGTCAATACTATCTCTGGTGGTTCCCTCCAAATGATCTACTATTACCCTTTCTTGCTTAATAATGGCATTAAACAATGTCGATTTCCCGACATTAGGTTTGCCCAATATGCATATACCCGGAATTTTTTTCCCTTCGCATTCGCTTACTTCTATGGAATCCTCTTTTAATCTTGAAATTACTTCATCTAAAAGATCACCGATATTTAAGCCGTGCAGAGCAGATATTTTTAAGGGATATCCAAAACCAAATTTTAAAAAATCTTCGATATAAAAATTTCCTTTCTCATCGTCAAACTTGTTGCCTGTAAAAATTATATCCTTATCTGTTTTCCTTAACATTGATACTATCTCTTCATCAAGCGGTGATATAGGTTCTCTCAGATCAACCATAAAAATTATAATGTCTGATTCTTCAATGGCTGTTTTAGCCTGTAAAAGCATTTGAACATTCATCCTATGTTTTAGTTTAAAGTCCATTCCACCAGTATCTATAAGATGAAAAATCTTACCATTCCAATCAGCTTCATAGTATTTACGATCCCTGGTAATCATGGGTTCATGGTTTACTATAGCCTCGAATTTTCCGCATATTCTGTTAATAAGAGTT
>CAZHOY010000220.1:0-3534 GCA_964534695.1 uncultured Actinomycetota bacterium
CAACTTGGGGATTATAACCGGTGTAGCCACTTCATCCTCCTTGATTATATTTTTTAGGTCTTGTATAACAACTCAACTGCTGTTTTCACCATAATTTTTCCTGATTTTCCAGTTAGTAAAGAAGTGTCTGTTTCATAACCACCAATTAAAATGGCTTCCTCAGTACATACGTAGCCGGGTAATGCACCATTATCTAACGAAATAACAAAAGTCTTCTTAAAAGGAGATAGTTTCTTTATTTCAATACCAAACTCTACAAATATTTCCCCTTGTAATGCCACAATTCTTGTATCATTAATTCCTATTACCTGGATTTCTACTGGAAGTTCGTTTGTTTCTAGCTCAATAGATATTCTATTTTTTTTTAATTTTATAAAACCCAGTGTACATTCAGCACCAAGATTTTCTAAATTTGCATTTTGTATTTTTAAATATTGGGCATCTTTCTCTTTTAATTCTTTCAGCTTCTTATTGGTAGACTTTAATGGTGTCCAGTAGGAATTCACATCTACCTATAAACTGGTTTCGGAAGTGAACCACTAGACCAAAATCCTTAAACTCTTCCAAAGTAAGCCCATCTTCAAAATAAGCCTTTTTAAACACTGGAAGTTTTTCTAAAAGCTCATCTATTACTTTCTGGGTGCAGCATTAAACATACGATAAACAACAAGAGGATCAAGCTCAATTAACTTATCAGCAGTTCCCTTCCAGTTTATAGTTATGTGCATCTCGGATCCTACCATTCCGGTAAAATAATTCAGTCCCCTGGCACCTCCACCCAGCATGATTCCAAGATAATTTTGTTCTTTTAAAATTTTATATTGTTTTCTAGCTATAATAACCTCTGCCTGCCATAGAATATCAGGGGAGATGTCAATACCGTATTTTTTTACCACTTGAGAAAGGTGCTCATCAAAAATACCGGTTATATAGGTAATATAAAAGGGAGGATATTTTCCGCATTGCTTTGTTACCCTACCATACATTTCACAGGTATGAACTGCTTGAGAAATCCCCATAACTTCAGTAGCAATCATGGGTATATCTTCAGGAATTAAAGCTTCTAAAGCTTCAAGACCTGCTTTGGTTACAAGTATTTTGGTTATAAAATTTTTAGAAAATTCTCTGTATTCCAATGCCTCATTAAATATATGCTAACTGTTGTCAGGAGTGGTAAAAATGGATAATAGTTATTTTCAAATAGTAAAAAAATTAACCCCAACAGGCGCTTGATAAAAAATCCCACTCCTTAGGAAGCGAAAAAGTCTATAACTCCTAGAGCAACAAACTGTAAAACTAATTCCACTTATTTTTTTCAATTGAGATAGGGGTGGGAAAGATATATTGATTTATATCTCTCCCCCATCCTTAAAAATTCTAGTTCCCATTTTCCCACCGGTACCCATCAGTGTTACTGTTTTCATATTAGATTCCTTCTTATCAAAATGCTATTAAAAGATTTATATTCTATAATTTATAAATAGAAAGGTAAAAATGTTTAATATTAACTTTAAATATTTATTTATAATAATTTATCTTGTAATTTCCTTAAGTTATAAAGAATGTTATCCTCTTTTTCTTTTCTATCAACCATATCATAAGTTATTACTTCATCTTTTCTTACATCCTTTTTTAATAACATTCCTTTAGCCAAACCCAATGGTAGCAATTTATCTTTTTTAGCGATGTCTGCGAGTTCAATACTCCCCCTATAGCAAGTTTCACCAATTTTATCTAATGTTTCTCCAGTCTTTAAATCTCTTTTTGCAATAGCAATACATTCAGATGTAAAATTATTATTTGGATGTCCAGATGATTCATTATAAAAAATAATTTGAGCAATTGTTAAAGGCACCTCTACGCTGCATAGATGATAAGGCCTAAATAAAAGATAATAAGGTCCTTCCCCCATTCCTCTTTGGGCTAAACCATTTTTTATTATATCATTATCGGTTTTAAAAATTAAAAATACACCCGGAGATACCCCTATAGCGTAGTCTACAACCCCGATTTTATGTATGATACCTCCATCTTTTTTAGGGATAAAAATTTTTTTAAGTTGGGCCACTGTAGAATTAGCCCCATGCATTCCTCTTATATCCGGAACTAATCCTGTAGCATTAGATACGGCAGCCATCTCGATTGCTGTTTTTGAACCATCCTCAAATTCACAAAGCATTCGGGGATTCATATTGCGTGCCTTAGCTTTATCTTCTAAAGATTTAGGAGTTGCATAAATATCCAAAAGATTATTTTTCCCTTTACCAGCTGTAATTATTTTAAAACCAAGAGCTGTAGCAAATCGATAAAGCTCAATTATGGCAACAGGTTCATCACCTGCAGCAAGTGTATAGATAACCCCTGCATTTTCTGCTAATTTTCGTAAAATTAGACCAACTGTTACATCGCATTCTACACTCATCATTACAATGTGCTTTTTATTATTAATAGCATCAAAAGAAGTAATCGCTCCCATTTCCACTGAACCTGTAGCATCGACTACTACATCTATCTGGTTGCAACGAGTTGCTATTAGGTAATTTTTAGTAGCAATTTTTTTCCCAGTATTTAATGCTTTTTCAGCTTGATTTAAATCATTTGTTCTTAAAATTTTATATTTGTTTGCAAGACAACCATAACCGAGAAGGGCTTTTTCTATGGTTAGATCAACAACTACATTAATCTCTATGCCGGCCATCTGCTCAACCTGTGCAATAATTTCTACACCCATTTGACCAGCTCCTATTAATGCAACAGTAATTGGATGATTGCTTTTTTCTCTTTCTTCAAGCCTACTAACTATATCATTCAATATTTACTCCTCTGTTAAAAATATTATGCATAACGATATCCATAGATTATAAGCGTAAAAAATATAAAAGTAAATAAAAAATTTCATAATAAATATATAGACATGAAAAAGATTATTGGAAATAATATAAAATTTTATACAATTTTTTATTTTTATTAAATTTTAACCTTTATATTGAATATAATTTTTGATTTTAACTGTTTTGGATTAGAATAAATTATTATAAATGGATTAAAATTCAAAATAATTTATTACTTATTGAAATTTTATTGACAATGAAAATATTTGGGATTATTATATATTGATAATAGTGTGACTTAATTAAATTATATTGTGGCACAATAATATGACAAACTTTGATAAAAAATTATGGCTGAATTCTTTTTAGGTATAGACTACGGCACTGGTGGAGCCAAGGGATGTATAATTGACCAGGAAGGAAAAGTATTGTCATATGCTTTTAATGAATATCCCATAATAAATCCCAAGTCAGGATGGTCCGAGCATGATCCCGCTCTTTACTGGAATATTGGATGTAATATCATAAATCAGTGTATCAAAGAGGCCAAAATCAAACCTAGGAATATAAAAGGCATAGCCATTTCTTCGGCTCTTCCCTGTATGGTAATGGTAGATGTAAAAGGAAACCCTATCAACAACGCATACAATCTTATGGACCGCCGAGCTACCAGAGAAGTAGAGATGGTAAAATACTTAGTAGG
>CAZHOY010000221.1:0-3528 GCA_964534695.1 uncultured Actinomycetota bacterium
CTGCGAACAAAAAAGGCTAAATGAGTTAAAAATACCCATGATAAATTATGATAGGGAAAATTCTCTGCCCGGCCAGGAAATCCTTACCGTATCCATAAATGCCGCATCCATAAAAGGCAGCGGGATTCCGGCAGAAGACAGGGTAAGGACCATAAAGACTTTCATAAGCCCGGATGCCAAGCCCAAAGACATAACCATACCCGGTCATATTTTTCTCCTCTCTTCACATGACGGAGGCATCCTTATCAGAGCTGGCCATACAGAGGCTGCCGTGGATCTGGCAAAACTGGCAGGGCTGTATCCTGTCGGTGTTATCTGTGAGGTTATAAGAGAAGACGACAAAACCGCACACCTTACCAATTTGGTAGGAATTGCCAGAAAATTCAACCTTAAGATAATAACCATCGAAGAACTTATAAGATACAGGAAGACAAAAGAAAGGTTAATCGAAAAAGTTGCCGAGGTTAATCTTCCCACCAGATGGGGGAATTTTAAAGCCGTAACCTACAGGTCAACCATAAAGCCTGAATTCCATATAGCTTTTATTAAAGGCCAGGTCAAGGGTAAAAAAAATGTCCTGGTCAGGGTCCATTCACAATGCCTCACCGGAGATACATTTGGGTCCACAAGGTGTGACTGCGGGGAGCAGCTCGACAGTGCGTTTAAAAACATCAATAAAAAAGGTTCGGGCGTGCTGTTGTATATGTCCCAGGAAGGAAGGGGCATAGGGTTTTGCAATAAGATGAAAGCCTATGAGCTCCAAGAAAAGGGCCTGGATACCGTTGAGGCGAATCTTTATCTGGGTTTTGATGCCGACCTCAGGGACTATGGTATAGGGGCACAGATACTTTCGGATTTGGGCCTTTCCACCATACATCTTATGACCAATAACCCCAAGAAGATAGTGGGACTGGAAGGATATGGGCTTAAGATAACCAAAAGAATACCCATAACCATACCTCCCAATAAAAATAATAAGAAATATTTATCAACTAAAAAACATAAATTAAACCATATGTTAGATTAAAACACAGAAAGGAAAAGCAATGAAAAAATATGAAGGTAAGCTGGATGCAAAAAAATTAAAAATTGGAATAGTAGTAAGCAGGTATAATGACTTTATAACCTCCAAGCTTCTGGATGGAGCGCTGGACTGCCTGCACAGGCATTTGTGTGAGGACCGTAACATCAGCATAGCCTGGGTTCCCGGGGCATTCGAAATTACCCCGGCGGCAAAAATAATGGCAGGATCAAAAAAATATGATGCAATCATATGCCTGGGTGCGGTTATAAAGGGAGATTCTTCACACAATCAATATATTGCCAGTGAAACCATTAAAGGAGTGGCTAAAACCGGCCTGGACTTTAATATTCCTGTAGCTTTCGGGGTTATAACTCCTGACAGCCTGGAACAGGCTATTGAAAGAGCAGGAACTAAAAGAGGAAATAAGGGCTGGGATGCCGCACTGAGTGCAATTGAAATGGCCAACCTGTTTATAGAGCTAAAATCATAGGCTAAATTAATTTATCCGGTTTTTTAACTTTTAGCCCCGGTATATTTAAAAAATGTTTTGTATTATCATATAAAAATAATATGCTGATCAACTAGGATTAAAATACAAAGCATTAATTTCTTAAAGCAGCTTGCCGGCAAGCTCCACTGCGCCGGTTGCATCGGGAGCATAACCGTCAGCGCCTATGGAATCTGCAAATTCCTGAGTCAGCGGCGCACCGCCAACCATAACCTTTACATTGGAAGTTTCCTTATCTTCTTTAAGCATATCAATTACCGTCTTCATGCCCATCATAGTAGTGGTGAGAAGCGCTGATAGGCCTATCAATTTTACACTGTTCTTTTTTATTTCACCCAAAAATCTCTCAGGGGGAACACCAGCTCCCAAATCAATCACAGTATATCCGCCACCTTCCAGCATCATGCCTACCAGATTTTTGCCGATATCATGAACATCACCCTGTACCGTACCTATTATTACCGTTCCTTTGGTTTCTATACCTGATTCCGTAAGCATTGGTTTTATAATTTCCATTGCAGCTTTCATGGCTCTTGCCGCCATTAATACTTCGGGCAGGTAAATCTCATTATTCTTAAACTTCTCGCCTACTATATCCATTCCGGGCACCAGTCCGTTATTTAGAATTTCCACAGGGGGCACATTTTCATCAACCAGTTTCTGAGTAATATCCTTGCTTTCTATATTATCGCCTTTTATGATAGCATCTGCCAGTTCCTGATGTTTTGCCACTGTATTTCCTTTCCGATTATATATTGGGCTTTAGACTATTAAAGCACCTGATATGATAACAGAATACGTAAAAAAATAAAGAATAAATGAATTTTTATTTACTCAGTTTTTTTTATGTTGTATACTTTTAAAACAATATTAATTTGTACCGTCAGGTGATTTACAGAGAGCAATTTTTAATCTAAATGTCAATAAGCGCCAGGGAAAGTATAAACAAATTAAGTAATGAAGTTACCAGCTGCAAAAAGTGCTTGGATTTAGTAAAAACCCGAAAACAACCCGTTCCGGGTACAGGCTCACCCAAAGCAAATATAATAGTTATAGGCGATTACCCCTGTGCCGACGGCGCTGAAAAAAGAGGCATTCCCTTTACCGGCAACGATCTTGGAAAATTCATGCGAAAAATATTCAACCAGACCAAGCTTTCCCTGACCGGGGATCTATATATCACCTATATGGTTAAATGTACGCCAAGAAAAGCCTCCAAAAAGGGGGATATATCTTCAGCAGAAATCAGCCAGCCTCTTAAAAAGCATATAAATAACTGTACTGAGTTCCTTACCAAGGAAATCTCCATAATTACACCCCATATAATTGTTTCCCTGGGGCTTAACGTATCCAATACCATCTTGCAGAAATTCTTCTCTGTTGAAAAAAAGCATAGAAATATGGAAAAAATACATATGAGAATATTCGAGAACCCGTCATTCAAGCTTGTTCCGTTTTTTGATCCCCGGGATGTGGTTATAGATGGTAATGTAACTGAAGAAAGGTATATAAGGGATTTTAAATCCTTATCCGAATTCTTAAAAATAGTCTAAACTCTCAATCTTCAACCAGATATATCTTTATTTTCCTCTTGCCGTATCTGAAACACTCTTCCAAAGATTCATAACACAGGTCAATCCTGTTGCCCTTTATCCATCCCCCCGTATCCGCAGCCAGAGCTTCGCCGTAACCGGGTATATAAAGTTTTGTACCTAGAGGGATAATCCTGGGATCTACGGCAACTATTCCTTTTCGGGCCCTTAACCCTATTGCCGTTATTCCATTTCCATTTATATCATTGCCTCCCTTTCCAAAAGCATAATAGGCCGTGGCTATCATATCCCACTCTCCTACCAGAGTAAGCCCGGGAGGCTGAATTTGTGCAATTCTTTTTTTTATCTCGCTTAAGAGATTTTGTATCTCTGATTTCTCACCTTTTACTTTTCCCAGCAGGAGCTTATTTTTCTCCATGCTCTTTGACAGTTCATCCTTTTCT
>CAZHOY010000222.1:0-3516 GCA_964534695.1 uncultured Actinomycetota bacterium
CGGCTTTTGTTATGGACAGGATAATGCATAAAATAGGACTTCACGGAAAATCCTTCATTCCACTGGTTATCGGATTTGGCTGTACGGTTCCGGCATATATGGGTTCAAGAATTCTTGAGAATAAGGGTGACCGGCTGGTTACCATGCATATAAATACATTTATGAGCTGTGGGGCACGCCTTCCGGTTTATATTTTGTTTGCAGGGGCATTTTTTCCGGCGATTGCCGGAAATGTAATATTTTCAATTTATATAATAGGTGTGGTTATGGCTGTAGTAATGGCCAAGGTGCTGCGGGCAACTAGATTTAAAGGTATGTCTGATCCTTTTGTTATGGAACTGCCGCCATATCGTGTTCCAACCCTTAAAGGGGTGCTGATTCATACCTGGGAGAGAACCTGGATGTATGTAAAAAAGGCGGGTACGGTTATACTGGCCATATCCATACTGATGTGGATATCGTTTACCTTTCCTATGATTGGAAATAATTACTCTACAGATTACCAGGGCCAGATTGATGAAATCGAACAGTCCTATCAGTCGGGCACCATAACCCAGCAGCATTATGACGAGCAGATAGCCGCAGTAGAGGGTAAAATGGCAGGTGAGAAGCTGGCATATTCAGCAGCAGGAAGGATCGGTCGTTTTTTTGAGCCGGTATTCAAGCTGCTTGGTTTTGACTGGAAAATGACAGTTGCCGCCATTTCTGGAATTGCAGCCAAGGAAGTAATAGTATCTACCATGGGAACCCTTTACAGTATAGAGCAAGCGGATGGACAATCGGAATCTTTAAAGACCGTACTGAATAAGAATTACCATCCCCTGGTGGGGTATAATTTTATGCTGTTTACATTGCTGTACTTTCCCTGCCTGATCGCCATGGTTATATTCAGAAAAGAAGCGGGCACAAAGGAAATGTTTTTTCAGATGGGATATACGCTGCTTCTTGCCTGGACAGTATCCTTTCTGGTGTTTCAGATAGGAAGGCTTTTCATTTAATCCTGGAGTAAGATACAAATTGTCTTTTTGAATAATCTGGGCAGGCAGCGGCAGAGGTTTTATTTCTCCGGATTCCGGCGAGGTGATTATTGGTGTTTGAAATAATATTGGTAATTTTAATAGGCGCTGTTGCGCTTGGTATGGTTATATGGTTTGCGGTAAGGCAGTTTAAGGCCAGGGGCACCTGTTCGGCTTGTCCTTTTTCCGAGGCATGTGATAAAGAAAATAAGAATAAATGCAAGTGAAAGTGTATAATAATTATTGTTCTTAAACTATTTAAAAATGATAATCCTGGATATGATTATAAATTTATGAATTTAGAACTATAAAATGGGAATACTGAAAATAAAAAATTTAAGTTTGAATCTAAACGGTAAGAATATTTTAAGTAATTTGAATATAGATTTAAAAAAAGATTATATCCATGCCTTTGTGGGCCCTAACGGTGCCGGAAAATCAACCCTTGGATTTGCCGTAATGGGTCTTGACGGGTACAGGAATTTTAAAGGAGACATATTATACAATGGCAGTTCCATTAAAAGTTTAAATGTCTACCAGAGGGCAAAGAAGGGCATAACGCTTGCCTGGCAGGAACCGGCAAGGTTTGAAGGTCTGACGGTTGAAAAGTTTATCAGAGCATCTTCTAAAAATAAGGATCAAAAATCCGTTATCGATGTACTGGAGAAAGTTGGTTTGAACCCTGATGAATATCTGGAAAGAGCGGTTGATAGAAGTCTCAGCGGTGGAGAGAGAAAAAGGATTGAGCTGGCTTCTGTTATTGCCATGAACCCAAAGATAGCTATTCTGGATGAACCAGATTCCGGTATCGATATCGTTTCACTTGAAAATATATTTGGTGCCATTAAATTCCTTAAAACCAGCGGCTCTACCGTTATTTTGATAACCCACAGCCTGGCGGTCTTAAAACAGGCGGAATATGCCTTTCTTTTATGCAACGGCAGCATAATCCAGGAGGGATCGATTCAGGAAATAAGCAAATACTTTGAAGGAAAATGTATTACCTGCCACCATAAGAATTTCCCCGAGGAAACAGGGTCCTGAAGTGAACATTGAGAGTATTTATAAAATAGCCGATATCCATCCAGTTTTAGGTGATAAAAACACTGCGCGTCTGGTAATTAATAAAGATAAAATTATAGATTCAAATACTGTTGAAGGGCTAGTGGTCAAAGCCAGGGAAATTAAAGACGGGGTAGATGTAGATATCAGGCTGAAGAAAAATGTAATCATAGAAAACCCCGTGCATCTCTGTTTCGGTGTCACCGACAGTCAGGCGATACAGAAGATTATAATAAATGTGGAAACTGGAGAAAATTCCGGCATTTCAATTCTTGCGCATTGTGTTTTTCCCAATGCCACTGATGTGAGGCATATAATGGACGGGAAGGTAAGGGTAGGAAAGGGTTCCCACTATTCTTATTACGAGAGACATATTCATAGCAAATATGGAGGAACAACTGTAATTCCAAAAGCCCGGATAGTGCTGGAGGAAGGAGCCAGATTTAAAACGGAGTTCGAGCTCTTAAGAGGGAGAGTCGGAACCATAGATATTGATTATGAGACTATTTGCAAAAAAGATAGCGTTATGGAGATAACCACCAGGATAAGCGGAACCGGAAACGACGTTATTAAAATAAAAGAAGCCGGCCTGCTTATAGGTGAAAATGCAAGAGGAGTTTTAAAGTCAAAAATAGCGCTAAGGCATAATGCCAGGGCAGAAGTTATAAATAAATTAATTGCCTCGGGGCCGTACTCAAGAGGCCATGTGGACTGCAGTGAAATAATACGGGATAATGCAGTTGCCAGTGCGGTACCTATTGTTGAAGTAAAAAATTCTACTGCACATGTTACCCATGAAGCTGCAATTGGCAGCGTGGATACCAGACAGCTTCAAACCTTAATGTCCAGAAAAATAAGTGAGGATAAGGCAATTGACCTTATAATCGAGGGTATACTTGGCTAAAAGGAGAATATACGGCTGAAAGGTTCATTATGAAAACAAAGAAATTTACCATACTTCATTCCAATGATATACACGGAGATTTTCTGGCAGAAGTAAAAAAGGGGCAGGGAAATTTAATCGGGGGCCTAGCCCTGCTTTCCGGTTATATCAATAAAGTAAGATCGGAGGAAGAAAATGTCCTGTATGTTATTTCCGGTGATATGGTGCAGGGTTCGCTCATAGATTCGGAATATAGGGGAATTTCTACCATAGAGATTATGAATTATCTGGCTCCGGACGTGGTCTCGCTGGGAAATCATGAGCTTGATTACGGTCTTCCCCATCTGCTGTTTCTGGAGAAAGTTGCCAATTTCCCTCTGGTGAATGCCAATCTATACGTAAAGAAATACAATAAAAGGCTGATGATGCCTTACATAATCATCAAAAAGGCTGGTTTTGATATTTTATTTACGGGTATAATTACGGAGAAAGTTCTGGATTCCATCAAACAGGATGAGCTAATCGGAAGCTTCATATCCCTTGAAGAAGCCAGCA
>CAZHOY010000223.1:0-3516 GCA_964534695.1 uncultured Actinomycetota bacterium
GGGGATTTAAATAATACGAAGCAGAAACTGGCAGAACTTACCAATCCAGAGAATATAGGAGGGGATCTGTCCTGCGCCCTGGAGGATGCCGATGTATTTATTGGCGTTTCGGCAGCAGATACACTAACTTCTAAAATGATAAAAAAGATGAAGAAAAATCCGATTATATTTGCTCTGGCCAATCCCGAACCTGAAATCAAACCGGATCTTGCTAGACATTGCGGGGTTAATATTATGGCTACCGGCAGAAGCGATTATCCCAATCAGGTTAATAATGTTCTGGCATTTCCCGGAATATTTAGAGGGGCTCTGGATGCAGAAGCAATAGAGATAAACAGACATATGGAACTGGCAGCGGCCAAAGCTATTTCCGGGATTGTAAGCGACAGCTTAAGCGAAGATTATATTATTCCCAAGCCCTTTGACAGGAGAGTCCTTCCGGCTGTTGCGGTAAGTGTTGCCAGAGCTGCTATGGAGACAGACAATATACACCATAAAGTGAATTTAATGCTGATTGAAAAGAAAGCAAAAGAGATTGTAGAGAAAATATTATGAAGATTGCCTTCCCTTACGGAAAAGAAAAAGTAAAATTGAATATACCGGATAAGAACATACTTGATATTATTACAGGAAAAATCAAAAAAACTGATCTGAGTGAAAGTGAAATTATAACCCGGGCTCTAAAAAATCCAATAAAATCCAAAAGACTACAGGAATTAGCTCACAACAAAAGGAGTGCCTGTATTCTTGTCAGTGATATTACCAGGCCCTGTCCTTCGTTTAAATTCTTGCCCCGGCTGTTAGAAGAGCTAGATAAGAGCGGTATGGAAAATAAAAATATTAAAATCATATTAGGAGTGGGAATTCATCGAAGGCATACTACCAATGAAAAAAGGAAACTGGTAGGTGATTATGCTTATAAACGTATAGAGATCATAGATTCGGATATTTCAGACACAAAATTAGTCGGCCGAACCTCCAGAGGGACACCGGTGGAAATTTTTAGAAGAGCTATAGGGCACGATCTTCTAATTGCAACCGGTAATATCGGGTACCATTATTTTGCCGGTTACAGCGGTGGGTCAAAAGCGGTTATGCCCGGGATATGCAGTAGGAATTCGATTCAATTGAACCATTCAATGATGCTGGATGAGAAAGCGGCCGGGGGTAAATTTTTTGACAATCCCTTAAGGCAGGATATTGAAGAAGCAGGAAGAATTGCAGGTATTGACTTTATATTTAATGTAATACTGGATGATAAGAGAAATATAATTGTCGCTGTGGCAGGAAGGAACAACGAAGCCTACATTGAAGGCATAAGCAAATATGATTCCATATACAAAAGGGAAGTAGAGCGTACTGCTGATATAGTGATAACTTCTCAGGGTGGATATCCAAAGGATATGAATTTATACCAATCTCATAAAGCCCTGGAAAACGTAAAAGAAATAGCAGCTGAAAAGGGGACCATAATTCTTATTGCCTCCTGCAGTGAAGGATTTGGCGAAGAAACATTTAAGCAGTGGATGGTAGGCTGCAGGGATTATAATTCTATGGCTAAAAAACTAAAAAAGAAATTTGTTCTGGGGGGCCATAAAGCTGTGGCCATATCCAGAATTCTGACCAGAGCCGATGTCATGCTTCGTTCAGATTTTACACGGAAAGAAACTGAAAAAATGGGATTTATAAAAGTAGAAAATATTCAGAAGTATATAGACAGTAGAATTTCGAATAACGGCGAAATTAAAATAACATTGGTTCCTACAGGAAGATTTGTAAGATTGAGAAACTGACAAATCCTGCATAAAACCTACTGATCTTGAAGATATAAGAAATACCGTTTTTATATTTTTTCAATATACCATCTTTTATTTCCTTAGTCAGGTTTACTTAAGAAGGTCTTTGAACTAAAAACAAGTAAATCTTTTATACGGTTGAATCATAATATCTAGTCTGCTGTTAAACCACCAGACTTCAGTCTGGTGATGAATAGGCTGTCCGGACATAAGGTGATATAATGACAACAAATGAGGTTCAGAAAAAGTACTCATTCGGTATACAACACACAGTATCATATAGTCTGGACGCCTCGATATCGAAGGAAAATACTAATAAAGGGTGTAAAAGAATACCTGGAGAAGCTTTTTAGAAATATGGGGGAGATAGACGAAGATATCGAGGTAAGAAAGGTAAATGTACAGACAGACCA
The DNA here is from genome assembly GCA_964534695.1 of uncultured Actinomycetota bacterium. Lineage (GTDB taxonomy): Bacteria > Actinomycetota > Humimicrobiia > Humimicrobiales > Humimicrobiaceae > CAZBSE01. The sequence continues at coordinate 2,210 of CAZHOY010000223.1, forward strand.
TGTTCATATGGTGATAGTAATACCACCGAGAGTTTTAAGTTGCCAGTGTAATAAAATATATGAAGTCATTGAGCGGAAAGAGGCTTAAGGAGAAGTTTGAGTTCATGAATAAAGCGATATATGGAAGAGGCGGAATATGGTCAAGAGGTTGCTGTGTGTCTACGGTAGGACTTAATGAAAAAGTAATTATGGATTATATAGAATATCAGTACAAAGAGGATACAGGGCAACTGAAACTCGAACTGGGGGAATAAAATAAGAAGCCCCCGACTTCAGTCGGGGGGGGGGGTAATTCACTTAAAAAGCGAAATATTTAGTAATTTGAATGGAGGTTTGATGTGAAAGAGTATTTTCCTAACATAAGTAATATAAAATATACAAATGATAAGTTCAAAAAGGGCTTATGTTTCAGGCATTATAATGCTGATGAAACAGTGGGTAGTAAAACCATGAAAGAACATTTAAAATTTTCAATGGCATACTGGCATACCATGTGCGCAGAAGGAGGAGATACATTTGGGACAGGCACAGCGCTTCGTCCCTGGCAGAGCGCATCTACTCCAATGAAGATGGCAGAAGAAAGGGTATATGCAGCCTTTGAACTTATGCGAAAATTAGGAATAGAATACTTTTGTTTTCATGATAGAGATATAGCTCCTGAAGGGGATACACTATCTGAGACTAATAAAAATTTAGATAAAATAGTGAGATTGGTAAAGAAGATGATGTCGGATACCGGAATTAAAATTTTATGGGGTACAGCCAACCTTTTTTATAACCCTAGATTTATGCACGGGGCTTCAACCAGTTGCAATGCTGATGTATTTGCCTATTCAGCGGCGCAGGTTAAAAAGGCAATGGAGATAACAAAAGAGCTTGGCGGTGAAAATTATGTCTTCTGGGGAGGTAGAGAAGGTTACGAAACACTGCTGAATACAAATATGAAGTTAGAGCAGGATAACATGGGATATTTTATGCATATGGCTGTAGATTATGCAAATGAAATAGGATTCGATGGGCAACTTTTAATAGAACCAAAACCTAAAGAACCCACTAAGCATCAATATGACTTTGATGTGGCCTCGGATATAGCTTTTTTAAAATCATATGGTCTGGATAAATATTTTAAACTTAATATAGAAGCAAACCACGCAACACTTGCAGGACATACTTTCCAGCATGAGTTAAGGGTAGCCAGAATAAATGAAATGCTGGGATCCATAGACGCAAATCAGGGTGATTTATTGCTTGGATGGGATACAGATCAATTTCCTACAGACTTATATTCCACCACTCTTTGTATGTAT
>CAZHOY010000224.1:0-3512 GCA_964534695.1 uncultured Actinomycetota bacterium
ACAAAATCAGGAATTTCTGCCTTGCAGGGAGGGCACCATGTGGCCCAGAAATTTAGTACCACAATTCTCCCGGTAAAATCCGACAGTGACACTTCATTCCCTTCCAGGTCGGTCAGTGTAAAATCATCACCAGACGAATGCCTGCATCCGGCAAATACAAATAAGCCTGCTATTATAAAAATAATTAAGACTATTAAAAAAACTTTTTTTATTTGGTTCCTTTTATTAATTTATAAAAATTTTCTTACCAGATTCATACAAAGTTTCCATTGCTTTTTTATTTTCTAATATGTCTCCTTGTTTGTCTATATTATTAAATACAAAATCACTTAAATAATCAACATATAATACATCAAAAAAAGAACGAATTACTTTTCTTGGACAGTTGAATATCTCTTTGGAACCGGAACCGGCAGCACTTATAAAAATGCCTTTTCTTTTCCCGGTAATCACTTTTTTCTTATGTTCATACTTTAGTGACCAAAACCTCTGGCACCTGTCAATCAAAGCTTTCAGGTGACCGGATACAGTGGTAAAAAAAACCGGGGATGCCACAGCCAGAAAATCTGTTTCAATTAATTCCCTGTATACCTGCTGCATATCATCCCTTATTATGCATTCTCCGGTTCTGGAACAATTGCGGCACTCCCTGCATGGAGTTATGTTTAAATCCCTGACTACAATCTTTTTAACTGTCACATATGTTCCTGATAAGCCGTTAATTCCAGCAGCACCTTCAAGAAACTTATCCAGCAGCAGGCTGGTATTACCATCCTTTCTGGGACTACCGTAGATAGCCACTATTTTAAACTGTTCATGCTTGCCTGTATTGCTGCTGTCCATTAATGAATCTTATGCCATATGCAATGCTAATTAATAATATCTATTTAATAGTCTATTAATATCCACGTCATTTATTATGTGATCAACCAGCGGTTTTCTCTCTATTTGTTTTAACCCATCTTCATATACCGGTTCTTTTGCCTGATAAAAAATACCTACAGGTATCCTCTCCTGTTCAAGAGATCTTTTCATGGCTTCATTCAGGTCACTTTTATCATAATCTTTTAGCTCATCTAACTTGTATATCCTTTCCCTGTAGAAATCATACGTATTTATTTTGTTGAACGTCACACAGGGCTGAAGGATGTCTATGAAGGAAAATCCCCGGTGTTTTATGGCTCTCTTTATTATTTCAGTAAGATGCTTTGTATCTCCTGAAAAGCCTCTTGCTATAAAAGTGGCTCCGGATACCAGGGCCAACAGAACAGGATTTACAGGCTTTTCTATTACTCCTGATGGTGTTGATTTGGTTTTAAAACCCCTGCTGCTGGTAGGAGAAGTCTGGCCTGTGGTGAGCCCGTAAACCTTGTTGTTATGCATCAGATAAGTCATGTTAAGATTTCTCCTGCAGGTATGCATAAGATGATTTCCGCCAATGCCGACACCATCTCCGTCTCCACCTACAATTATTACATTCAATTTATGGTTGGCAAGCTTTACTCCTGTAGCTACCGGAAGTGCCCTGCCATGTAAGGCGTGAAATGCATATGTTTTTAAAAAATTAACGCCATTGCCCGAACAGCCGATACCATAAACTATCAGTATCTCATGCGGCATCAGATAAAGCCCGGTGAATGCCTTTTTAAGCGAATTCCAGATTCCATAGTTTCCACAGCCAAGGCACCATGTAGGCTTCCTTTCAGTATTAAAATCGCTTGATTTCAAATTATAATCCTCTTTTAAAGATTTGCTTTTAACCTTATTCATTGTCACTGCCCGTTATTCTATTTTTTCAATACCGCTAATAATTTCTTCAGGTAAGAACTGCCTTCCGCTATATTTTAATATCTTATTCTTTATTCTATATCCGGTGTTCATCATTATGATTTTTGCCAGCTGAGACGTTTTATTATTCTCTACTACTATATTTTTACTGGATTTCTCAATAATCCCTGCAATAGATTCGCTATCGATTGGATACAGATATGTAAAGTGGATTAAATTTATTTTTTTCTCTTTCTGGTTCAATATATTCATAGCTTCAAGAATAGGGCCCTTACAGGAACCCCAGCTCCAAATAGTAATTTCAGCATCCATAGGACCATAAATTCTTGGAGAGGGAATTTCATCAATTAGTTTTTTTATTTTCTTGAACCTTTTATCTACCATAAGTTTTCTATTATAAGCACTTTCCTCGGAATACCCTCTTTCATCATGTTCATCGCTGTTAGCAATATGAACCCCATTTTTAATCCCGGTTACAACCCTGGGAGAAATACCATCTTCAGTGTTAAGGTAACGTTTGTACTGTTCGACTATATCCTTACTCCTGGTTATTAATTTGCCCCTGTCCACAGTTATGTTTTTAAAATCAAATTTTTCATATGAAAAATGGCTTTCGGATAAATATTTATCCAGCATTATAATAACCGGAATCTGATATTTATCAGCAAGGTTAAACGCCTTCCCTGTCAGATAGAAACACTCTTCCGGATCACCGGGCGCTATTACAACTCTTAGGAATTCGCCGTGAGACGCATGAACCGCAAATAACATATCTCCCTGTTCGGTCCATGTGGGCAAACCTGTAGCAGGAGCAGGTCTCTGACATAATACCACAACAATAGGGGTTTCAGTCATAGCAGCACTGCTTATTCCTTCATTCATAAGGGAAAATCCGCCTCCCGATGTTGCCACCATCGTCCTTGCACCTGCAAAAGAGGCGCCGATAGCCATATTGATTACTGCTATTTCATCTTCAGCATGTTTGGTTACAATATTATAATCTTCTTCTGCTGAAGCAAAAGAGTGAAGTATGGAAGAAGAAGGTGTCATAGGATATGCTGCATAAAATTTGCACCCGGCTCTTACCGCTCCCAAAAAAACTGCATCATTTCCTGTCAGAAGCATTCTGCTTACCGGATTTACTATCTCCAGTTCGTAAGCCGTAACTTTTAATTTTTTCTTTACATATTTATATCCCAATTCCGATGATTTGATGTTTAAGTCAACAACCTCAGGCCCCTTTTTGCCAAAGATATCCTTTATCACACTTTTTAGTACTTCCAGATCATAATTTAACAGAGCAACAGATGCTCCCAGTGAAACATTATTAATCATCACTCCGGGAGCCCCCAGCTCTGAAACTATCCTGGAAAAGGGCACCATAATATAATTGATATCTTTCCTGGCCTTTTTTATATCTCCGACGTCGCTAACGGCTTCATCATAAACAATATATCCTCCATAGGTTATTTCTTCCTGATGCAGCTTTATAGTTTCTTCATTCAATGCTACCAGAATACTTATATCTTTATTAATAGAAAGAATCTGGCCGGAGCCCACCCTAACGGTATAAGTATTATGTCCACCTCTTATAAGCGAGGGATATTCAACATTATCAACAACAAAATATCCTTTCTTGGTAAATATCTTTGAAAAAATAACCCCGGTGGATAATATTCCAAATCCTGCTTCTCCGCCAATCTTCCAGGTTATATTCGAAACTT
>CAZHOY010000225.1:0-3459 GCA_964534695.1 uncultured Actinomycetota bacterium
CCCAGCCTATCAACTTCTGCCATATCTTTATTGCTCTTAATTATCTTTGCCGGTATTGCCAGACACATATAACAATTCTCCTTTCATTTGGCTGGTACCCTGAAGGCAGCTATATATACCTGCCCCAGTGAGATACCTCCATCGTTTACCGGGACTTTGAAATTTGAGTATACCTTAAAGCCATTCTTTTTCAATATATTAAAACATTTATCTATAAGGTAGTTATTCTGAAAAACCCCGCCGCTTAAAGCAACTTTGCCGATGCCTGAAGCTTCTCTCAATGTCAGGCTTACTTTTAATATAATCTCTACAAGAGTATTATGGAATTTTGAAGATATTATATCTTTTGGAACATTATCAAGTATATCTTTAAATATCTGACCGAAGATATAGAAGTCATCTATTATATACTTATCATCTTGATTAACGATTTTAATTCTGTATCTGCTTTTATGCTTACAGCCAGCCATCATTTCCAGATGGATTGCTGCTTCGCCCTCAAAGCTGGACGTGTGGGTACAGTTAAGCAGTGAGCTTACTGCGTCAAAAAATCTTCCCATACTGGTGGTAACCGGGCTGTTAAATCCTGTTTCAATCTGTTTTATAACGGCATCAATTTCAGGTAAGGATATTATTTTTTTATAGAATGGAAGGTTACTGTATAAAAATTGAGAAAAACTGTCTTTGCCGGCTTTACCAGTCTTCCACAGATTATAAAGATAAGTAATTGCCATTCTGTATGGCTTTTTTATGGTAATCTCCCCGCCGGGCAGAATTTTTTCTTTTAAGTGACCGATTCTCACAAAAGACAGGTTACTGTCAACTGTAAATATTTCACTACCCCAGATTTTTCCATCATCGCCATAGCCGGTTCCATCCCAGGCAAAACCTATAACTTTATCACCAATGCCATTTTCAGCTATTACACTGGCAATGTGAGCCTTATGGTGCTGCACTTGGGTTTTAATACCACTATTTTTCAATTGTTTTGCAAATCTTGTGGAGGAATAATTGAGGTGTTTATCATAAGCAGTTACATCTATCTTTTCAATATTAAATAATTTTCTATAATGACTGAATGTGGAATTATAAAATTCCATAGATTCTACATCATCCAGGTCTCCTATATGCTGGCTTAAAATGGCATAGCTTTTTATCAGGAAACAGAAGGTATTTTTTTCATGTGCACCGGCTGAAAATATAATCTGTTTTCCAATATCCTTATCAAGCTTTACCGGATAGGGGGAGTACCCTCTGGCTCTTCTTATAATCATTTCCCTTCCGTCAAAGACTTTTATAACCGAATCGTCATATCGGCAGTAGATATCCCGGTTATGAATAAGGAAGTAATCACATATATCTTTTAATTTTTCTAAAGCTTCTTCATTTCCAGCCGCTATGGGCTCCTCGGATTTATTACCGCTGGTCATAATAAGCGGTATATCAATGTTACCAAAAAGAAGGTGATGTACAGGTGTATAGGGAAGCATTACTCCCTCATACCTATTATACATGGAAACATGCCGGGAGAGTGGATAATTGTCCGTTCTCTTTTTAACCAGAACAATGGGAGCTCTGGGCGAAAGTAGGCTTTCTGTTTCTATTCTGCTCAGGTGGTAGTATTTTTTTACAGATTTAATATCTTTAATCATTACAGCAAACGGTTTTACCGGTCTATTTTTTCTTTTTCGCAGCTTGGTAACTGCATTATCGGATAGGGTGCTGCATGCAATCTGAAATCCGCCAAGGCTTTTTACGGCAATAATTTTACCCTGTTGAAGCAGCTCCGCTGCGGCAGTGATTGGATTTTTAGAGTCTATTTTCTTTCCACTTCTATTAATAAGAATTAATGTGGGACCACATTTATTGCAGGCATTGGGCTGGGCATGAAATCTCCTGTTAAAGGGATTATGGTATTCTTCATAGCAATCTTCGCACATTAAAAACTTATGCATGGTGGTGTATGGCCTGTCATAAGGCATTTTCTGTATTATGGTAAATCTCGCCCCACAGTTGGTACAATTGGTAAAGGGATAATAATATCTACGGTCATCTTTTTTATTATTAATATCCTTAAGGCAAAGGTTGCAGGTGGCAATATCAGGAGATACAAGCTGGAATTTTTCTTCTGTTTCCTTACTTTTTCCTATTTTGAAGTCCTCAAAAATCTGAAAAGGAATTTCTTCTGCCTTTATATTTTCAATATCCGCAGCAGAAGGCTTTTGTGATTCAATGTCAGAAATAAATTTATTAATTGCATCTTTACCAGGTAAATTAATTTTTACTGTAACTCCTTCTGTGGTATTAGAGACAGTACCATTTAAATTATATTTCTGTGCAAGCTTGTATATGAAAGGCCTGAAACCCACTCCCTGGACGATACCGGATATATTTATATTAAAAGTTTTTAATATATTATTGCCTGTCATGTTTAAAATCGTTGATATTTTAACAGTAATATTAAAGTAAAGCTAATGGAATTGAATATCTCTGAGAATTATTAATCTGCTTTATTAAATAATACTTGTATGATAGTTAAGCATAATATAAAATCTAGTAGTAATTTGAAATGTTTCCAGATGATTTATACATTAAAGTGTTTTATTTCTGGAAGGTAATAATGAAATAAGGTGGGAAAAATGTTAATTATTGGTTTATTAGCAGTAGTTGCTGCAATTGTTATGTTTGTAATAGGACTTAACTGGCTGGGAATAATTTTAGCAATAGTAGGAGCAGCAATAATATTATTCTCAGGGTTCAGAGTGGTAAGACCTATTGAAAGGGGTGTAATTGAGAGATTTGGTAAATACTTAAGGACTAAAGATTCAGGTTTAACCTGGATAATTCCTTCATTTGAAAAGATGTACAGGGTAAATATTACTGAGCAAATGGTTGATGTACCTCCCCAGATGGTAATAACTAAAGACAAATTAAACGCTCAGGTGGATGCTGTGGTCTATTATAAAATAAAGGATGTTAAAGCCAGTATCTATAATGTAGATGATCATAGAAAACAGCTTACAAGTCTTGCCAGAACCACACTGAGAGCAGTTATCGGTAATATGACACTGACAGATGCAAATGAAAAAAGAAGTGACATAAATGAGAAAGTAGAAGTAGTTTTGGATAAGGAAACAAACAGTTATGGGGTAGAGGTGTTAAGAGTTGAGATCCAAAAAATAGAACCACCGCCGGATGTTCAGGAATCAATGAACAAGGTAGTCAAGGCAGAACAGGAAAAAATTGCAGCCAGAGATATGGCGACAGCCACAGAGACAAAGGCAGATGGTGAAAAGAGAGCAGAGATTAAAAAGGCCGAAGGCGTGAAGATGGGGCTTATATTATCAGCAGAAGGAAAAGCTGAAGCTATAAAAAAAGTTGCAGAAGCAGATGCTGATAGAATTAAAATTGTAAACGAATCTGCGCAAAAATATTTTGTTGGCAATGCTCAAGTTTTAA
>CAZHOY010000226.1:0-3448 GCA_964534695.1 uncultured Actinomycetota bacterium
AATAATATTACCCAGTTAATTTATTTGCAACCATTCATACAGGCAGAAGCAGACCTGTACTAGCAGTTAATCACCTGTAAACATATCAGGAGTCACTTTCCGGCCTGGTTTTAGTATTAAAAAATTTCGATCCCACTTTCCCTCCAGCATCTTCATCAGGAACTTATCAGTGGCCCGGATCTCTTCGAATTTTAATCTTAATCTACGGGCTTCCTTCCCGGCTCTTTTCAACCACTTTTCAGAATTATAATTGCCCGTGTTTATGAAAACCAGCCTCTTATAATTTTTCAGCATACTGCCGATCACCCAATCTGCTGTTTCCCGATCATATTTTTTCTCTGTTTCTAAAAATCTGCCAATCCTAAAATCTTCAATATCTCCAATATGACCTCTGGTTAAATAATAAGTCCCCGGTTCTCTTGAAAACTGGGCCTTATATTCTTCAACCGAACCTAAAAGCATGGCTATGCAATCATGGCATCGGGGTATGACCAGGACTGTTCTCTCAGAGACCAACCCCTCCGTTCCCCTGCCGCAAAATCCATATCCAAGTAAAATAAAATCATAATCCTGAGACCTGTCTATTTCATTCTGCAGTTTTTTTCTAAGAATATCACTACGTTCATGCAGTCCTTTTTTAAAATAAACTACATCCCATCTTTCGGGAATGCTGTCCCTAACCTCATCGTAGATTACCTTGCACGCGATGAATTTAATTTTTTTATTTTTTAAATTATATCTTTTCTCTCCGGGCTTCATTTCTTATTTAAAACTCCAAAATATATTTTTACATTTAAATATCCTTTTATCACTAATTTATAAAATTATCAATTTTCATAGTAATAATATGTTTTTTTTAAGATAATAATTTAAAGTTCCAAATACCATAAAATATTATATGAAAAAGAATGCGCTTAAACATAATATTAAAATACTCTTGAAGCCTCCGGTTATATCATGGGCTCTTTATGATCTGGCCAATACTTCATTTGCAGTGGTGATAATTACCATAATTTTTCCGGTATACTTTACCAGCGTAATAATATCTGCAGGGATTTATCCGCAAAATTTCGGAGACTTAATGTGGGGAATTGCGGGCAGCGTCTCTATGATAATTACATCTCTACTGGCACCGGTTTTCGGGGCAATTGCAGATACAACAAGGTCCAAAAATAAATTTTTAACTTATCTCACCCTGGCCTGCATTCTTTTCAGCTTTCTGCTCTACTTTCTAAAACAGGGAATGGTTGTCCAGGCTGTGATTTTATTCATCATAGCCAATGTCTTTTATCAGACTTCGATGATGTTCTACAATTCATTTCTGCCCCAGCTTTCCTCAAAAAAGAATACAGGAATCATATCGGGCTTTGGCTTCTCAATAGGCTACCTGGGTGGTTTTATTATTTTAATTTTAATTTACCCCCTTATAAAAGGAGGCCTGGAACCATCAAATTTGGTAAATATTAGAACTACCTTTCTTATCACCTGTATATTCTTCCTTATATTTTCAATTCCTTCCTTTATCCTTCTTAAGGATTCACCTGCCGTAAAAACTATAAAAATCAAAACTTCCTATATTTCTTACGGATTTAGGAAATTTGCAAACACCCTGAGGAATATAAAAAAGCATAAGAACCTTACAAAATTTCTGGTGGCATATTTTCTTTTCAGCAATGCTTTTTCCATACTGGCTCTTTATGTAGCCATATACGCTAAAACCACGCTGAATTTCGGGCTGCTTGAAATCACCACCCTTTTTATACTGGGACATATACCCGTTATTATAAGCTCTATTTTTTTTGGCTGGCTAACAGACAGGATAGGCCCAAAAGTAACCATTACCATAACTTTAATTATGTGGATTATAATAATACTACTGGTAACCGTCTTTACCATAAAAGCAATATTTTATATAGGTTACATACTTGCTGCCATCTGCACAGGGTCAACTCTAATAGCCAGCAGGAGCCTTATGACTTTTCTTATACCACCGGATAGCGAAGCCGAATTTTTTGGCTTTTATTCCATAAGCGGTAAAATGTCTTCAATTGTGGGCCCTATTACCTTTGGCGTGATTTCCTACTTTACCAAAAATCAGAGATTGGCGCTGCTCAGCACTCTATTCTTTCTCATCGGTGGAGTTATAATCATACAATTTGTAAAAGTCTCCGCCCGCAGACCGGAAAACTCCCGACCTTAGATCTTTATTACCCAGCTCAGGTACGAGCCGTTTAAAATTTTCACATCTTTAAATCCCATATTATTTAGTATCCTCAATCCCAGATAGGCTCTATAGCCCGTCTCGCAATATATTATTATCTGTTTATCCCTTTTTAACCTATCCAGGTTATCCCTCAGTTCATCTATGTAAATCAGCATGGACCTTTCTATATGTCCTTTTTCATACTCTCCCCTGGTCCTAACATCCAGGATTACCATATTTTCTCCCCTTGCTATTTTATCTTTTAATTTTTTAACACTTAAGAACTCCACTTCATTTTTAGTCTGATTTTCACCTATCATTCCCAGTATATTAATTGAGTCCTTTACCGAACCATAGGCAGGCTGAGCAGTGTGATCACGGACTTTTTTAACAAAAATTATAGTAGTATTTTAGTCCCATGATTTTTTAGTTCCTATCTAAAATAATTGGGCAGTATGGTCAAGGAAAATGATAAATGAAACACTATAAAAAAGGATGTCTCATTTTCCAATAAATTCTTAATTTATTCAAAAGCATATATACATAAATATTATATTAATTGAGAATATAAGTTTCATTGGACTAAACCGCTAACGTGGTAGTTTTTTATCAAAGCACTTGCAGCTCAAATATTTACTCTAACTCACAAATACCCCCCCCCTGATATCACCACGTTTTCTGTAGCCATCCTCTCCTTCCAATAAAAAACCGCTACAATAGCATCCTGATCATTAAACCAATTTAAGAGGAGAAACTACAATGACCTCACTTCGTGAAAAAATGATAAGCGACATGCAGCTATATAGACTGGCAAGTGCGACCCAGGATAGCTACCTTAGGTCAATGGAGGGGCTGGCCAAATATTTCAGTATGTCTCCAGACAAGGTAAGTGAGGATAAGCTAAAAGAGTATATCCTTTACCTTGTAAACGAGAGAGGTCTTAAGTGGAGTACGACACGGGCATAGTCAAGCATAAATTTTATAGGAGCAAACATAGCATCTGGTACTGTCATGTCATTGTGGCTGAACATAAGTATAAGTTTTGGTTTCATAATATTTCCTCCATTTTGGGCTAATTAATTTATAATCTTATTTTTTTTAATACTGCTATATATGCTATTAAACTGTTTATACTTTTCCATGTATTTTTTATGTTTTTCTTTATTAGGTGTAAATGCCTTTTCTATTTTTACCTAGGAGCTTGTCCGAGAATACAATTTAAATGAATATAAGCCTAAAAACACA
>CAZHOY010000227.1:0-3415 GCA_964534695.1 uncultured Actinomycetota bacterium
CACAGATCTATCATGATAAACTCTGTGAAGCCATTACCAAGGCCAGCGGCGGTCGGTTAGAAATTAAAGCATTCGTTGGGGGGTCTGTTGTACCGGCAACTAAAGAAATTGATGGGGTGAGCGAAGGAGTTTTAGATATGTGTTATACTTGTCCGATGTACAACCTGGATAAATGGAAAGCGGCTGGACTTATCAGCTCTAGACCCGGTGGGCTTCCCGGAGAGGCTTTGCGAACCTGGTTTAATTATGGTGGGGGTGCCGAGTTAATGAACAGGATGATAGAGGGATATAATTTGATTACCTTCCCTGGAGCCTTATCTCCCTTACCTGAAGAAGTTTTTCTTCACTCCAAAGTTGCTGTAAGAACGGCAGATGATCTTAAAGGTCTAAAGATACGTGCTTCCGGTGATGGAGGGGAAATTTTGAATAGAATGGGCGCTTCGGTAGTATTCTTACCTGGGGGAGAACTTTACGAAGCTATGCAGAGAGGAACGATTGATGCCTTTGAATACTCAACTTTAGCTTCTAACTGGGATATGCATTTTAACGAAATTGCTAAATATGTTATTCTATCTCCTTCCCGCGCACCTAGTGATCCCCAATGTTTCTATGTAAACAAGCAGTCCTGGGAAAAACTTCCTGATGATCTTAAGCAACTCGTGCAAGATGAGATTGATAAGTGGACACAGGCGCAGCATGAATTCCTGGTTTATCAATCCATACTGGCTATAGATAAATTCAAAAATGCAGGCTGCGAAGTTTATAGACTTCCCCAGGAAGTAGAAATTGCCCTCTCAGATGAGGCGAAGAAGTATTACGCAGATAAAGCAGCCACAGAAGATCAAGTATATCGCGATATTCTGGAATCTATGACCAACTATTGGGAGGCTTATTCTAAGAAATAACGAGGAGTTAGAAGTTATATGGCAATCTTGAAAAAATTACTTAGAGGTATTGACTCTATAAGTATATTTGCAGTATCTTGGGCAAAATGGTTTGCCTGGCTCCTTGTTCTGGTAGGCGCATATGATACTATTGTAAGACACTTCTTTAATGCGCCTACCATCTGGGCATATGATACCTTGTGCATGGCTGGTGGTGTGATGTATGTCATGGGATGGTCATATGATTATTTGCATGATGACCATACCAGAGTAGACCTGTTCTATCGAAATTTTTCACCAAGGAAGAAAGCTTTATTAAATGTTATCACATCACTATTCCTTTTTTTCCCTTTAGTAGGAGCATTACTGAAAGTTTCCATTACTTGGGCGATAAGGGCTTGGAGAATTAATGAAACCATGATTTCTACCTTCTGGTATCCTCCTGCTGCCCCATATAGAACTGTTTTTGCTTTAGGAATATTGTTTTTAGCTTTGCAAGGAGTGTCTAATTTTATTCGAGATTTATATTTTGTAATAAGGGGTGAACCACTTGATTGAACTTAGTCCGGAAATAGTGACTGCTTTAATGTTTGGTGGAGTGTTGGGTCTTGTCTTAACGGGTTTTCCCATTGCTTTTGTCATAGGTAGTGTAGGATTCATCACCGGTTATATCTTGTTTGGGCCAGATATTACCTTCCATATATTATATTCTCGACTTTATGAATTATCGTTAAACTATCCTTATCTTGCTGTTCCGCTTTTTACCTTTATGGGAGTTGTACTTCAACACTCTGGAATAGCTGAGGAGCTTTATGATGCTTTATATGAATGGTTAGGCGGATTTAAGGGAGGATTAGCGGTGGTTACTATCATCGCTGGGACTATCCTTGCTGCCTGTTTGGGGACAATTACTGCTTCTGTTACCGTATTAACTCTTATTGCCCTTGGACCCATGGTGAGGAGAGGTTATGACAAATCCTTGGCTTCGGGTACCGTTGTTGCTGCCGGTACTCTCGGGATACTTATTCCTCCCAGTATCATGTTAGTTGTTTATGGACCACAGGCAGGAGTTTCTGTTGGAAAGATGTTTATGGGAGCCATTTTCCCTGGTCTTATCCTCTCAGGTTTGTATGTCACTTATATATCAGTTCGTTGTTTTATCAATCCCAAGTTAGGTCCTCCTATCCCGTTGGAGGAAAGGCATAAAATATCCTCATTGAAAAAATTGGTAAAACTGTTGAAAGCCATTACTCCGACTCTATTAATTATTTTGGCAGTCCTGGGAACTATTTATGCAGGCATTGCTCCCCCAACTGAAGCAGCTGCCATGGGAAGCTTTGCAGTGGTGATATTGGCTATCCTTTATCGAAAATTTACTTGGAGTTTGGTCAAGCATAGTGGGTTAGAAGTGCTCAGAGTAAGTGCTTTCGTGCTTCTGATTGCCGGTTTAAGTTATGCCTTCGTTGGCGTATTTATGAGTGCTGGCTGTGGAGAGGTAGTGACTAATTTAATTATGTCTGTTCCCGGTGGAAAGTGGGGAGCTTTTTTAATGGTGATGTTGATTGTTTTTATTTTAGGAATGTTCATTGAGTGGATTGGGATTGTATTTATTATTGTCCCGGTTTTTTCACCTATTCTCTTAAAGTTAGGATTTGATCCCTTATGGGCTGCTATGATGATTTGTATCAACCTGCAAATGGCTTTTCAAACACCACCTATGGCGATGTCTATCTTTGTTTGCCGGGGTACTGCTCCTCCAGAGCTTGGCGTCACTATGGGCGACATAATAAAAGGAGTAATTCCTTTTATTATTATAATTATGATTTGCCTGATACTTTGTGTTCTGTTTCCGCAAATTATTACTTGGCTACCAGAGAAAATGATTGGCCCATCTTAATAGAGAAAGTGCTAAAAATTCTAAAAAAAACATGGCTTTTGGGGGAGGGATAGAAGCTCCTCCCCCAAAACATGGTCTGCCCGGGTAGTCAGGAAACTTCTCCATAATACTATTTCCTGATGTTTAACTATCCAAAGAAAAAATAAATGCGGGAATTTATTTGTCTAAACTTTAAAAAATTATATTATCATCGTTTTTAGAAAAGTAATTGGGCAAAATAATTACCTATAGATTTATAGGTTTAAATTGTGTATTATAGTTTAAGTTATGATGAAATAGAAAAGAGGAAGAAAAGAAGATATTTCAGAGACATTATGAATTACCTAGCAGGGGCGATTCATCAGTTTTTTTATTGAAAAATTTAGATGTGGTACAGCCTTAAGAAGTAATCCCATAGTAAGTAGAAGCTTTTAAGGAATATAAAGAAAAAATATGGCAATGATGAGAAGGCAGTATATATAATGGTAGATAAAAAAAGTTTAGAAAAAAAATATTCTATTGGTGTTGATTTGGGGGGAACAAATATTGTTAGTGCAATAGTGAATTACCAGGGGAAGATACTAAACCGTCTAAAAGCTTCAACTTTAGCCGAAAGAGGTAAAGAAGCTACCATTAAAAGAATAATAGAGACTAT
>CAZHOY010000228.1:0-1814 GCA_964534695.1 uncultured Actinomycetota bacterium
ATATGCAGTACATTACTCTGAACGTTTTCATGGTGGTATATAAGTTTTCTCAATTTTATGGTTTGCTGTGATGGTTTAATGTCCAGAGCTTTCTCTGTTGCTTTAATGGAAGCGCAGGTATGTGCAACCGAACAAATCCCGCATATTCTTGAAGTTATATGCGATGGTTCATCATATTTTCTGCCTACCAGCATTGCCTCAAAAAATCTGGGTGATTCCGGTATTTCAAATATTAGTTTTTCAACTTTTTTGTCCTTTACATTTATAATCAAGTCACCGTGACCCTCTACTCTTGACACCGGTGAAACTTTTATATTTAAATTATCTGCCATAATGATTAACCTCCAAAACTATTTAGTTTTCTGTTCTATGGTTTTTCCCTTACAGGCATTGTAAAGATTGAACTGACGCAGAACATCATCTACAGTCAATCCGTATTTTGCGAGTAAATCTTTCTGCGCATTCACGTTAGGATCATCAATCACACCCCTGCATGCCTCACAGCCCGTACCGCTATTTGGACATCTTGAATTACATCCTGCTCTTGAAATAGGGCCCAGACAGGTTATTCCCAGCTCATAAACACAGGTATTGCCGTTTCTCTTGCACTCCACGCAAACCGGATAATTGGGAATTTCAGGCTTCCTGCCTACTATAAGGGATCTTATTATGTCCACTATTTCAAATCTATTGGGAGGGCAGCCCCTGGCATAATAATCAACTTTAACATAGGCATCAATCGGTTTTACTTCAATGGAATCTATCCAATCTTTTTTATCTCCGTATACCAGCTCCTTTGCCTTTTCCAGTCCATATAGGTTTTTAAGGCAGTTTAATCCACCGCTTACCGCACATGACCCTATCGCTACTATTATTTTTGCTATGCTACCGATTTTCTTTATTCTTTCCACCCCGTGCTCGGAGGTTACCGATCCTTCAACCAGGGCGATTTCATAATTATCGCTATGTTCAGTAATGGCTTCTGTAAAATGAACAATATCAACCGCACTTACCAGGTCCAACAGCTGATCTTCAAGATTTAATATCTCCAGCTGACATCCTCCGCAACCAGTAAATCCGAATATTCCAACCTTTGGCTTGCTCATTATATAGCCTCCTTCAAGTTATTTATTTCCCACAGACTGAACACAGGTCCGTCAACACATGCCAGTTTGTCGCCCACATGACAATGATTGCACTTCCCTACCCCGCATTCCATTCTTCTTTCTAGTGATAGGTAAATATTTTCGGGCCTTATCTTTTTTTTCTCCAGCTCGTAAACTACATATTTATACATAACCGGGGGCCCGCATACCACGGCATAAGTTTCTTCCGGTGGGAAATTTACCCTGGGTATCAATTTTGTGCATACTCCGATTTCCCCTGTCCACTTGTCATCCGGATTATCTACAGAAACACATACTGAAATGTCTTTTCGATTGCTCCAGTACTGAATGTCGCTTTTGAATAATATACTCTCGGGATTTACGGCACCGTATACTATCATAATTTCTTTGTAATCTTCCCTGTATTGAAGTATATACTTAATCAGTGACATCAACGGCGCAAGACCCAGTCCGCCTGCTATCAGCAGAACATTATGATTTTTCATCTTATCAAAGGGAAAGTATCCGTTTCCAAACGGCCCCCTTATTCCAATCTTTTCACCCTCTTCCATTCTGTGAAGAGCGCCCGAGACATTACCAACGTCTCTTATACATAATTCGAAAAATTCCTTATTGTTTGGATTTGATGTAATGGAAAAAGGTGCCTCTCCCAATCCAAAAACGGTCAGCTCAACAAATTGCCCCGGT
>CAZHOY010000228.1:1824-3414 GCA_964534695.1 uncultured Actinomycetota bacterium
ATCGATAAATACTATTTTAAACAACTTTTCTGTAGGACTTATCTGTTCTATGCGATTAATCCTGGCAATACAGGGAACATATATGCTATCCATACTTTCTGTACCTTTAACCTCTAAAACCATCTAAACATTCACCTCTTTTTTAACAGAATTAATATCCTCGGCAATATTAATTTTGGCCAGACATGCCTCCGTACATCTCCCGCACCCTACACATGCATACATACCAAATTTATCAAGAAATGTTTTCAGTTTGCATCTGTACCTCTGCCTCAGTCTATTTTCTTTATTGGGCCTGAAATTGTGACCTCCTGCCACCAGCCCGTACTCCGGTATCATACATGAATCCCACTCTCTAGTTTTATTACCCGTTTTTAGATTAAGTTCAATATCATCCTTTACGTTGAAACAAAAACAGGTGGGACAAACAAGATTGCATGATCCGCAGCTATAACAATCTTTTGCTATTTTTTTCCAGAACTCTTCATCATTATAGATCAATTCAAAATTATCATAAAAATTCTTGATATCAACTTTTAACTTAAATTTCATACGGTAATCATCCATATACCTATCATATTCCTTAAAATCGACGGCCGATGCCTCACTGGCTTTTGTATATTTCTCAATTATTTCATTTCCCCTGGCAGTGCCAATCCTTACAAAATATTTATCTTTAAGCCCTGTAAGATAAATATCAAAACCATTTCTGGCATATTCGGTACCCATGCTGAGTGCAAAATTATTTTCGGTGGGCTGGCTGTCCATTCCTATTACTATAAGTTTTTTTCTTTTCTGAATGTAGTTCTCATCAATAAAATCCCTGGTAAAGAATTCATCCAGAAAGTTCATACCGTTTATATCCCATGCATTAATGCCGAAAAGTATTTTTTCACTACTCTCCACCACGGGGCTGATTTCAATCTTTTCGCCGATTTCATATGTAACCAGCCGTTCAGTGGGAAGAAATAATATCTTTTTTGCCGGAGGTATGGTGGTTGTTTTGTAGTTGGTATCCAGCTCCGAAATATTTTTAATGGGAACAAAATCATGTACTGCCTTATCTTTTTTCCTGGGACCTACAAATTCAAAGTCAGAAATTAGTGTTTTTACAAAATTTTTATAAATCTCCTTGCCCAAGACTTTATACAGCATAATTATCCTTCCTTTTATTACTGTCAAGCTCTTCCTGCAGTATCATTTGTAAGAGGTTTGTAACACCGAATTAAAATACCATTTACAGCTTTCATTGTCAATAAAAGAAAAGGTTATAGCACTGTCTCTGCAACACAAATACAGTAACTAATTACCCTTATCTTTACAGTGTTCCACCAGCCATCTTATCCATTTGTCCATATTCTTTCCAGTTTTACATGACAGCTTTATAATTTTTAAACCAGGATTAAGATTGCCGATTTTTCCTTCAAAGAAATCCTGGTTAAAATCACTTATACTCATTAAATCTATCTTGTTCAGTATAACCAAATCGCTCTTTATGAAAACAGGGGGGTACTTTACCGGTTTATCATCTCCTTCGTTAACCGATGATATAACAATCATATAATCCTCCCCCAGATCAAATCCCACGGG
>CAZHOY010000229.1:0-3371 GCA_964534695.1 uncultured Actinomycetota bacterium
GTATAAATACCTATATCATCTCCAAAATCAGTAATGACTTTTTAGGGCAATTTCTAATTAGTAAATTAAAAGGTTATGGAGTTATTACTGATAAATTGGTTGTTAAAGAAAATGATGAGATAGGAATAACTGTAAATTTGTCATATAAAAAGGACAAATATCAGATTTCCTCTCTGCTACTATATTATTAGTTCACATAAAACTTTTTTTAAAATTAACAAGAAAACCCAGTTCGAGAAATCCGAACGCTGGGTTTGACTTTGCAGGAGCTGGAAACGTATGGAAATGGTTCAGTGGTGCGCCAGTTCCGGCCTTACTATAGAGCTATATCAATAGATTTTTAATTAGTTAGATTTTATCAATATTATTAATAAAAATCGT
Source organism: uncultured Actinomycetota bacterium (assembly GCA_964534695.1). Taxonomy (GTDB): domain Bacteria; phylum Actinomycetota; class Humimicrobiia; order Humimicrobiales; family Humimicrobiaceae; genus CAZBSE01. The sequence continues at coordinate 382 of CAZHOY010000229.1, forward strand.
ATTAAAATGATTTCATAATTTTAAAGGAGGATTAGATAAATATGTACTATAAAACAGACTGGGAAAAAGCAAGAGAAAGGATAATTGCTTTTTGGAATAATGATATAGTTGACAGATGCTGTATAGCGGTTTTATCTCCTAGGAAAAGTTCAAAATTGCCTCCCTTCCCAGAATTGCAATTAGGTCCTTGGTTGGGTGGTTTGGAGAAATATTCTAATAACGATAAAGAATCTATTGAAAAGTGGTGGATTGATCCAGAAGAAAATTATAAACGTATGATTATTTGGTTTGAGAATACCTATTTTGGTGGCGAAGCAGTACCTTCAACTTACATTGACTGGGGTGCTTCAGCAATGGCTGCTATTTATGGTAGTAAGCCCATATTTAAAAAAACTAGTGTTTGGTATCCTGCAGTTATTGATGATTGGAATTCATGGAGATGGAATTTTAACCCAAAGGAAAATAAATATTGGCAGTCTATATTATCAATAACTCAATATGCTATTGATCATTGTAAAGGAGATTATTTCATAGGAATACCTGAATTTGGTTCAGCCGCAGATGTATTATCGTTAATGAGAGGAATGGATAAATTATTGATTGATTTAATTGAAAACTCTGAAAAAGTCAAAAGGGCAGTGGAAATATTATCTAAAAGCTGGATAGATTTACATGAGAAAATTTATAAAATGATTAATCAAATAAATGATGGAGGTAGTGTATTAGCCTGGATGAACTTATGGGCTAAAGGTAAGCATGATCAATTATGTTGTGATTTATCCTCGGTGCTATCACCAGAAATGTTTAAAAATTTTTTTATTCCAGAAATTAAGAGTGAAGGAAGTTGGTGTAATCATAGCACATATCACTTAGATGGTCCTGATGCAATGAGAAATCATTTAGATACTATTTTAGAAATAGATCAAATTGATAATATTGAATTTACTCCTGGATTTGAATTATTGCCCACTTCTTATACTAAATATATTCCCTTCTATAAAAAAATTCAAAAAAAAGGGAAAAGACTTTTTTTATTAGCTAAACCTGAAGAGATCAAAGTTCTTTTATCAGAATTGTCTCCAAAAGGCTTATTTATTCATACACATGCAGGTTCAGAAGAAGAAGCAAATAATATAATAAGATTGGTAGAAAGGATGTGTAAATAAAAATGGAGAAAAACTATGAGAAAATAACTAGAAATACAATTAATATAGCTATAAAAAAAGCTAAGGAATTAGATATAAAAAAAATTGTAGTAGCATCATGTAGTGGTAAAACAACAAAATTACTTATAGGATGTGGGATTGAATTAATAAATGTTACTCATCAATTTGGGTCTGATATTCTTAAAGAAAAAGAATATTTAATGAAACCAAAAGTGAGAGATGAGTTGATCTATAAAGGTGTAAAAATACTCACCGCTACTCATTTATTGGGAGGGATCGACAGAGCACTAAGAATACGGTTTGGAGGTATATATCCTTCAGAAATAATAGCAACTACTTTTAGAATGTTTGGTCAAGGTATCAAAGTATGCATAGAGATCAGTGTAATGGCAACTGATGCGGGACTATTAAGTCAGGGAGAAAATATAATCGCTATTGCTGGTACTGGAAAAGGAGCAAATACAGCAATTGTTATCTGTCCTTATCATTCGCAAAATTTCTTTAAAACAAAAATTCGTGAAATAATATGCAAACCATATGAATTTTAACATTTCAAAAAAGTGAAACTTGTTGTTTAGTTTAAAACTTCAATTTAAGACCAAAAACTGATGCGATGTTGAAACATCTTTTAGGAAAAATTTAAAAGTACATAGTTACTTGAGAATCTTCAAGTTTCTCTTGCAACTGTTCAATACCTCAAAAAATTTATCTACTTTTATTATTGGTTCTAAATCATAGATTCTAGAGTTTGCACTTTTATTTCTAAAATAAAAAAAAATTTTTAAAAGCATTGACAATATAAACCCGAGTGGTATAATTTCACCAAATAAGTTTAAAATAATTCATAAAAATTTATAAAAATTTAATAAGTGTTTATAATTATTTATAATCAGAAGCTAAATGGAAATTAGAGAAAAAATTGATAGTAGCCAGCTAAGAGTGGAATCAGAAAAGAAGTCTGTTCCAATAGTTAATATACTTTTAAAGAAAATAAAGGATTATTCGACAAAAGAAAATATAAATTGTACTCTTCTTCCTGTATGCCCAAATTCAGAGAATGTTCTTGAAGCAGCTTTAAGATGTGCTAAAAGAGCTAGTGCTCCATTGAAATTTACTGCTACTCTTAACCAAGTAGATTTAGATGGTGGTTATACCGGATGGACCCACTATGATTTAGTTAGAAAGATAAAAGAGCAATCTTATCGTATTGGGTTTAATTGTCCAATAATTATTGCTATTGATCATGGCGGTCCTTGGCTAAAAGATATTCAAAATACTGAAAGATGGAACTTGGCAAAATCTATGTGTTGGATAAAGAAATCATTCGAGGAAGCAATATTAGCTGGATATGATTTAATTCATATAGATCCTACGGTGGATATATACGGTGGATATATTTACTAAAAAAATAAAGATAGAAACTATAGTAGAAAGATCTGTTGAACTAGTTTCAAATGTTGAAAATTTTCGTAAAATAAAAAAATTAAAACCAATATCTTATGAAGTTGGAACCGAGGAAGTGCATGGTGGTTTTTCTGATATGGCAGTTTTTAAAAGATTCTTAAAGCTTTTAAAAAAAAGTCTTATAAATAGTAGACTGGACTATGCCTGGTCATCCTTTATAGTAGGTAAAATTGGAACGGACTTACGTACTTCGACTTTTGATGCATCAATTGCTAAAAAGTTAGTAGAAATTGCAAGGAAGTACAATTCTTATAAAAAAGGACATTATACTGATTTTGTTTCTAACCATAAAGATTATCATAGCTATGGGATTAGTGCTGCAAATGTTGGTCCTGAATTTACTACTTTTGAGTATGATGC
>CAZHOY010000230.1:0-3357 GCA_964534695.1 uncultured Actinomycetota bacterium
GATATTATTAGTTTAAATAGATTCCTTTATTTTATTAAGAATTTTTCTTTATTGCAAAAATTTAATATTGGTATTATTTAGGGTCCAAGATATAAGATACATACGACGCAGTTGTCTTAAGTGGCTGCCCCAGGTTGTGAAATTTCGAACCAATTTTTAAAGGAAATTATTAAAATTAATAAACTTTATAATTAACTTGACTGGGGACAGTGGACAAAGTTAAAACTAGGAAAATAAGTTTATATGGAGATATTTTTATACCTGAATTGGGGTATCAGAATCTAGATAATTAGTTAGCAATAATATCTATAAGTTCTATCCTTTCATTTCCTTCAGCCGAAGTTTCGAGTATTACATTACTAACTTCAGTACTATAATACTTATATTCTACAATTCCAGGCTCAAGTGGAGTCCAATTCTTAGTTTTTAGACAGTGTTCAAATGAACCATAAGCAACTTTTATTGATTCATCCAGACTTATTATTTCTGCCATATCTTCTGCTTCACCCTGATAATATTCCTCGTGATAAGAATCCCCAATTTTAGGGCTTTCTTCCATAATTATCCCTGGCTTGGCTCCATCTATACCGGCCTCCCAGGAACCTTTGGTACTTATTACTTCGCCATCTTCATATTCCTTGGAGTCCTCTCCAAAGTACCAGACATTACCTTTATTATCCTGAGCATACCAGTCATAGGTCTCCTCTATTAATTCTTCTTCAAGCCATACTCTGTCCCATACTACTGTGGTGTCTATATCCAGTATATTTTTGGTTTGAGTGGTTACAACTACTTCAATATGTTCAGTGCCGTCTCTTGTAGCACCCTCAAATATAAAAGTTGTTCCCGGAGTTAAAGTAAAATAGGCATTATCGATTTTACCTGCAAAATCAGCGGGATTTATAGTCTGGTTTATCTTATCAGTTTCATTTTTAATGGTTTTTTCCTCTTTAGAGCAACCATTTAAAAATAGGTTAAAAAATACTAAAAAAATAATCATTAATAGAATAGGAATCAATACCTTTATTTTCATCTTACCTTCCTCTATATTATTACATTTTAAATATTTATACCTGCAAAAGGATTATCTTTAAGTGTAGATAAGAACCCTTTTATCTTTGGTAAAAGGGTTCTTATCTAAGATTACTTAATAATTATTCTACTCCTTCAAACTCGTGTTCAACATCGACTCCATCGGAATCCTCGTGTCCTCCACCAGGGAGAGTTTCATCTTCATCATCTTCGATCCCAGACTCCTCTTCTGGTTCGTCCTCGTCCTCATCTTCGTATTCACCTTCAAATTCTTCTTCTATGTCATCATTATCAAATGACTCACTGATTTCCTCAGCTGGTTCATTATCAGATGAGAGAGTTGCTGCTGTGAGCGGCAATACAAATAAAAGTGAAGCAACTGTAATGCCAATAATTATTGAAGCAATTTTAAAAAACTTTATTTTCATATTATTTTCTCACCTCCATTTTCCAAAAATATTAGAGTTTAATAAAAATGTTCATATATTAATTATAACAATAGTAGATGAAGAAATTATGAAGAAGAGACTAAAGGAAAAATTAACACGACTTCGGTACCCTTTTCTATAGAACTTTCTATTGTTATAGTACCTTTATGCTTATGGATTATGGCTTTAGTTATGGATAATCCTAATCCACTACCCATAATATCATTAGAACGAGCTTTATCAGCTCTATAAAACCGATCAAAGATCAAAGGTAGTTCTTCTTTAGCTATTCCAATACCCTTATCACTTATTGTCAGTTTAGCTTTGTTATTAGTTTTTTTTAAAGATATACTAATTTTTCCCTCATTTCCGGAATAATCTATAGCATTTTTTAAAATATTATAGAATGCTTGCATCAACTTATCGGTATCTCCTAAGATACTTAGTTGTTCTTTTACCACGTCAAAAGAAAAAGAGATATTTTTATTTTTAGCATAAATTTCTAAGTTTTTAACCGCTTTTTGTATAATTGGAAATAATTTAATACTCGAAAACCTAAATATTTCTTGATTGTTTTCGAGTCTTGATATTAAAAATAATTCATTAACTATTTTACTCATCCTGTTGATTTCTTCTAAATTACTTGAGTGTATTTTTAAAGACTTTTTAAGGTTTTTAGGATTCTTTAGCTCCACTTCCAAATCAGTCTTTATAATACTTAGCGGAGTACGAAGCTCATGAGAAGCATCGGTCATAAATTGTTTTTGTAATTCATAGTTTCTTTGTAGTGGTAACAATGTCCTACCTGCAAGCCAAAAACTTACCCAACTTATTGCAAGCATTATAGCAATATCTATTAAAAGAATTAAATTCCTTAATTGACTGGCTACTTTTAAAATAACAGCTACCTGGGCCTGGTTATCAGCAAAATCACCCTCGATGTCTTCTTCAATATTATTTATGAAGCTAAAATATAAAATTATGCTAAAAATAACCAGGATAATAAAAATTACAGCAATATAGAAAAATGTCAATTTTAGCCTGGCTTTAAAGAATGAATTATTTTTTAAGTTTATAACCCACTCCCCAAATGGTTTGGAAAAGTTTTTCTTTTTTACCATAATCAACTTTTTTTCTTAAATTTTTAATGTGTACATCTACTACATTACTAAAGGAGTCCATATTAAAATCCCATAAACTGCTTAATATGTCTTCCCGGGTTAAGGCCCTGTCAGCATTTCTCATAAAATATTCCAGCAGTCTAAATTCCTTTAAGGTAAGAACAATCTCTTTACTTCCTCTAAAGACTTTCCTATTAACAGTATTTAGAACTAAGTCTTTAACCTTTAGTTCTGGCTGCAGGACATTTTTAGGTCTTCTTAGTATTGCCCTTATTCTTGCAAGTAGTTCTTTAAAAGAAAAGGGTTTAACAAGGTAATCATCTGCACCGATATCAAGACCTAAAATCTTATCATTCGTACTGTCTTTTGCGGTAAGCATAAGAATGGGTATCTCAATCTTTTGTTTACGGATTTCCTTACATAAGCTGATACCATCAATTCCAGGTAACATAATATCTAAAATAACTAAATCATAATCTTTATAATGAATTTCAAGTCGAAGTTTTGCTGACTTCCCGTCATAAAGACAATCAACAGCATAGCCCTCACTTTCAAGACCTCTTTTAAGTGAATGAGCTAATTTTTTTGAATCTTCAACTACTATTATTCTCATAACATTTTATTATACATTATATAGATGAAAATTTTATGAAGAGGTTAATGATATGAATAAAATTTTATTAAGATATTTATGTCATAATTGTCTGAACTGGCTGGGGACATTGAACACATTTAGAACTAAATATTACTACCAGATTATCGAATTATCACCACAG
>CAZHOY010000231.1:0-3350 GCA_964534695.1 uncultured Actinomycetota bacterium
TTAACATAAATACAATTATTTTGATAATGATTGATTACTACTTTAACACGATAGGAAGAATGTAATCTTTTCCTGTTATAGACCTCTTCAATAAAATAGGTAACCCTGTCTGCAACATCTGCAAATGTTTCGTATTCAAACATATGCACTTCCTCAACTTTTAGCGTTCTAAAGAATGATTCTATCTTTGCGTTATCATAGAGATTTGCTTTATCTGACATGGATATTTCTATGTGATTGCTTTTTAAAATATCCACATACTCCCCGCTGCAATATCGCAACCCCTGGTCTGAATGATAAATTAGACTGGATACATCTCTTTTTGATATCGCATCGGAAAGCGCACTTTAAATAGAGTAGTTCTAATAATTATTAGAACTACTCTATTATAAACTATCCTACCTATTTACTATTCTATTATTAAGACACTTTCTAATTCTTCTTGACATTTATTCATTTCTTCTTCTACGCTTTTATCATTGTACAAAATTTCCATAAGATGGCTCCGAACTGTTGTTGTAAATAATTCATTCTGTGTTTCTAGGCCTTCCGGCTGAACCTGAACGGCTTTACTAAGTCCATTTACATATGCTTGAAACCAAGGATTTTCAGCTAGGAATTCTTCTGTAATAGCTCCTCTCACAGCTGAGGATGACTTTGTTAGATTCACCCATTCCTTTCCCCATTCCTCATTTGAAATAAATTTTATATACTCCCAAGCCTCATCCTTATGTTCACTGCCCTCTGCTATTGCAAGTAAATTATTTGGTCCTCCTAGCGCCACATTATTTGGAAAAGGATTATCCAAAAATGCTATTTTATCCAAAAGATTTGGATTCTGCTCTTCTATTAAGGCCCAAACCCATGGTCCAGAAATAAACATTGCAGCTTTTTCCTCTACAAAATATTTTTGAGCTGTCGAATGATCTGTGCCAGGTGGTATTACCCCATCATCAAAAAAATCTTTATATAATTGAACCCCCTTTAATGTTTGAGGATCATTTACTGTTGGTTTTCCATCTTTTGCAAAATTACCAGAGTATGCTACTACATAAAGTAAAACCGCTTCATACAATCTTGAACTATCGTTAGTAGTTGATGACAAACCATAAATACCATCTGGCTCCGATGTCAATTTATATGCTGCTTCTATAAATTCATCATAATTAGTTGGAATTTCCACATTTTGCTTCTCAAAAATTTCTTTATTGACAGCCAATTGCTCCGTTCTTGCAGCAAGCGCTACAGCATAAGTCTTTCCATTGTATACTGGGAATGTTTGTTGAAAATCCTGAAGTATTTCATTTAAATTAGCTTCTGCGATTCTTTCATCTAATGGAGTCAACATACCCATCTTACTAAACTCATGTTGGTTCCCGTGATATGTCATTATTGAATCAGGAGGGTTCCCAGACATTGTTTCTACTATTACTTTATCACATAACTGAGCCCATGGATAATAAAATGGTTCTATTTTAATATTTGGGTAGTTATCCATAAACGCTTCAGTAGATTTTATCATAAAATCTTTATAACCAGGCTCCTCCCACACCCATGACGATAATCTTAAAGTAACTTCCTCTTCCACGGTTACCTCTGCCGCTTCCTCCTCTGCTGGTGCAGCCCCTTCCTCTTTCACTTCTTCTGCTACAGGAGCAGCTTCCTCTTTACAACCAGTAAACATAAATGTAATTATCAGTGATGAAAATATCACTGATATCAGCACCCACAATAATAATTTTTTCATTATTATTGCCTCCTTTCCTATTCCTATATTTTATTATAAAATTTAGTTTGAGATTTGTTTAAAAAAGATACTAACGTCAATTACTTAAACAAATCTCAATTACAATAGTTTCATGAAATAACCTCCTTTCTTCTTAAAAAATTTCTGCAGTCCGAATTTTACTACATTTTCTCCACTCTAGAATTTCTTCTAATTTCCCTTGTTTTTTACTTTTATATCACGTTATAATAAAGATAATCTTATTTAATTACTTCATATCAACAATCGTATAATCCAAATGCCTTGGCTCATCTGGATTTAAATTTTCTTTAATGGTTTTTATATAAGCTAAAATTTGAAATGCTGGAATATTTATAAATGATTTAATAGTATTAAATTTAAAATCCGAATTAAAAAGCAAATAATTTATACTCTTATTCTCAATATGATCAATATTCCTATATCCTATTATTAAAACCTTTGATCCTAAACTTGAAATACTATCAATAATTTCTGCATTTTTATATAAATTTCTATTCGAATTTAAGATTAAACATAAACAATCTTTATCCAATAAAGACTTAGGACCATGATTAAATTCATGTAAATAATAGGAATAGGATGGAATCTGAGTCATTTCCTTCATTTTCAAATCTGCTTCTACAGCTAAACCATAATTAAATCCGCTTCCTAATGCAAAATAATTATTAAAATAATTACCATTTACATAATTATTAATATTTTCAAACAGTTTATTTATATTTTTAGATATGTAATCTATTAAATATCTAAATTCAAATAGCATATCTTTTTTATTTAGATATTTTGTTAGCATTAAACAGTAAGCAAATAACATAGATGAAAATGAGACCGTCATAACAATGCTTTTTTCTTCCGCTCCTCTACAAATAAAAGAGTTATTAGAAAAATTTAAGATAGTGCTACCTTTTTTACATGTAAAAATAAAAGATATTATGTTCTTTATCTTTTTTAACTTTTTAAGTATATTAATGCTTTCAGCTGTCTCACCTGATCTTGAGAATCCTATAATTAAATATTTTCTATCTTCTTTTATATATGTATCAGTATTTATTAATAACTCCGAACTTGGCAAAGCTATGCAGCTTATCCCATTAAGTCTCATTTTAGTAAAGAAAGAAGCCGACTGAGAGAGATTATATGAAGAACCACAACCAAAAAAAATAATTTCATCATAGCCACTGGAAAAAATATTTAAATCTAATTCAACTTTCTTATTAACTATATCATCATATACTTTATTCCAACTTTCAAACTGGGTCATAATTTCTTTGTAAGTAAAATTATTATCTTCCATTCATTCTCCTAAATGTCTTTTGCTGCAAATTCTTTTATCAATTAATTTATTTGGTTTCAATATACCTTATTCCAAATAAATACTTGTAAAAGTTTATTTAAAATTATAAATCTAACTTCTTAGTTAGCTTTCTTAATTCAGAGAACTTTTTTTTATTTCCTACACCACCGAGATATTCTACACTTTTAGAACCCCATAAATTGCCAATTTTTAAACTTTTTTTAATATCCATATTATTTAAAAACCCATAAATAAAACCTGCATCAAAATTATCACCAGCCCCTGTAC
>CAZHOY010000232.1:0-3338 GCA_964534695.1 uncultured Actinomycetota bacterium
TTATTTCTGTAAAAGGTGTACGGCAAAACCACCTATTTCATTTTCCAGATATACTGTAACTATTTTTTGTTCAGTTCCTTTTCTGGTGCTCCAATCAACTTTATAACCCTTTTTCCCCAGATAATATGCTGCTCTGGCAATACTATTTGTTTTAATTGCTATATGTCCCATAGTTCCCGGTCCTTTGGACTTATTTACTTCTATTCCTGTACCGGAAAAATTAGATGAATTACCCTTTTTTAGATTAAATCCAAAAGTATCTGTAAACATTTTAGCAATAGCTAGCGATTCCTTTTCACTTTCTGTATTAATTCCGATATGTGCAAGCTCAAACCCCAGTAATATATCAATAGATTCCTTTACAATCCGGGTAATTTTACCGAAGTTTTTATTATTAATATCTGCAGGTTTACACAACCAGCTTCCTCCTATTGCATGTATATAAGGTTTGCTTGCAAATTCTGCCAGGTTTTCCTTGTTTACCCCACCAGTAGGTATGAACTTAACCATTCTATATGGACCATATAACGCTTTACAGCCTTCAATACCGCCAAAAATATTTCCAGGGAAAAATTTTAGTATTGTAAGGTTAAACTTTAGAGCCTGTTGTATCTCTGTCGGTGTTACAGCTCCAGGTGTTATAGCTACCTTTTTATTCTGACACCATTCAACCAATTCAAGATTTAATCCAGGCGATACAATAAATTCTGCTCCTGCATCTACAGATTCCTTTGCCTTCTCTATGGAAAGAACAGTACCGGCACCTATAAGCATATCAGGATAAGCTTCCTTAACCTTTTTTATTGCTGTTATCCCCTGCTCTGTACGCATTGTAATTTCCATAATATCAAGGCCGCCGTCTATTAATGCTTTAGCCGCTGGCATCGCGAGATTTGCATTATCTATAACTACAACCGGAACCAAGCCTATATCTCCTATCTTTTTCAGAACATTGTTCATTATAATCCTCCTTAGAATTTGTTTATCCAATATTTTGGTTCTTTACCTTCAAAAACATCTTTTATATTACAGGCTGCTTTTGTTTTCAATTCTATAATTGCTTCCTGTGTGTTAAAACCAGCGTGGTCAGTTAAAACACAGTTGTCTAATCTCTTCAGTGGACTGTCATGCGGGAGTGGCTCTATGCTGTGAGTATCCAGACCTGCAGATGCTATTCTTTTATTTTCCAGTGCCTCTATAAGTGCCTCATCATCTATAAGCGGACCTCTTGAAGTATTTATCAAAATCGCTGTTTTTTTCATAACTGAAAAGGCTTTCTTATTTATTATTCCTTTTGTCTCAGGTGTTAACGGCATATGCAGGGAAATGTAATCAGCTTTTTTGAGTGCGGTCTCCAAATCTACTTTCTTTACCCCCGCCTGTTCGATTACCTTCTTACTTAAATAGGGATCATATACCAGCACTTCCCCTAACTCCAAACCTGAAACCTTTCTGAGCAGGCATCTGGCAATTCTTCCGAAGCCAAGCAGTGCAAGAGTTTTACCTTTTACCCTAAAAATATTATCCCTGCCCAGATTCCACTTTCCTTTTCTTATCTGCCTGTCTTTTGCCGCCACTCCTCTCACACAGTCTAATAAATGAGCAAGGGCAAGATCCGATACATCTTCCTCACAATAATCCGGTACATTTGTTACATATATTTTTCTTTTTATACAGGCTCCTATGTCCACATTGTCATACCCCACACCATACCGGGATACTATCCTGCATTTTTCCAGAGATTCTGCAACCCTTTCTGACATGGGAGCCATATCCAGTAATATACCATCTGCATCCTTACACCTTTTTATCATATCTTCCTCAGTTGCACAGTTCTCAACCATAACCGCAGCATCGCATTTTTTTAATATGTCCTTTTCAATAGTGTAATCTCCATGCCTGTTATCTGAAACAACCACTTTATATTTCATCATATTTGACTTCTCCTGTTCAAACTGACATTGACATTTTGATGTCAAACTCCACTGTAAGCCGAAAATCCGCCATCAATGGGTAAGATAACACCATTTATAAAGGACGCCTCATCAGAGCAAAGGAATATAACAGCACCTATAAGTTCTTCAGGTTTTCCATATCTGCCCATAGGAGTTTTATTAATTATTTTTTGACCCCTCTCGGTAAAACCACCCGTCTTTTTATCTATTAAAAGATAATAATTCTGGCCGGTCAGTAAAAATCCCGGAGCAATTGCGTTAACTCTTATTTCCGGGGAATACTCCTGATTCATATGTGCTGCCAGCCATTTTGTAAAATTGCTCACTGCGGCTTTCGCGGCACTGTAAGCCAGCGTACGGGTCAGAGGGATAAAAGCTGCCATTGATGAAATGTTTATTATTGAACCTTTTCCCTTTCCGGCAAGAATTTTACCGAAAACCTGACAGGGCATAATGGTTCCCATCAGATTTAAATCAAATACCCATTTCAGTGCTTCCTCGGGTATATCAAAAAAAGGTTTATCCTTTGCTGTGGTTGCTTCCACCCTATTGCCTCCGGCACCATTTATCAAAATATCAACTGTATCAAACTTTTTTAATACTTTGTCTGCAGCAGATTTAATACTTTCCCTGTCCAGAACATCAGCCTTAAGAGCAAGAGCCTCGCCGCCGTCTTTAATAATCTGGTTCGCAATTTTTCCGGCACTTTCATCATCAAGGTCAAGCAAGGCAACCTTAACTTCTTTTTTTGCCAGGTCTTTGGCTATCGTGGAACACAATACTCCGGCTGCACCGGTTATTACTGCAACTCTCCCTTCAAGATTAAAATTATGTTCCATAATTTTTCCTCCCTTTTTTAAAAAGTCCCTTTCCTGTTATCTTCTTTAAAAAAATTCTTTTCATGTACCCAGAGACCCAGAGCCGGATTGCTGATAAAGAAAATTTTTTCGCCGTTTACTATATTGAAACCCTCTTTAAGATTATTGGCATCATATTTTTTCAGAGCCCCGTCCAGAGACATATAGCTGTAACTTAAGCTCTCAATTTCCCGTTCTGTCATAAAACCGGGGGCATAGGTTATCTTAAAACGATTGTTAACCGTACCATGAATAAGATGAGCGGCCACGGAAAGATTATTGCGTATTTCCGGGTCTTTTGATGCAATTTCAATTATTTCATCCCTCTTTCTGTATCCATATTTTTTTATCAGCCTGTCATTATTACTATCCTCACCACATTCACGTACACCAGGAGCTATTATCAACAGTTCTCCGTTATCTGCCATGGCCATACGTGTTCTATATATTGCCTTGTTTCCCAGCCACGTAGATTTAAATTCAACAGGAGACAGATACACGACAGCTTTGTCCAGCGGTTCCGGAA
>CAZHOY010000233.1:0-3327 GCA_964534695.1 uncultured Actinomycetota bacterium
ATGTTTTAATTGTAGCTAATTTATTCATTTTTTTTATTAATTATAATTAAAATTTTTATGCTGTAAAAATATTTTTTACAGCAAGTCAAAAGAATTAAAATTATAGCATATCAATAAAATTTTATCATAATAAATGAACAACTTTCATTTGAAGAATTAATATCTATGATATACACTAATTAAAGCTTATAAAAATATAAGCTTTTTGCCCGTGGTTAACATTAAACTTGTTGGGTATAGAATACAATAGCCAATATGATAAAAAAATCGCTTCTGGTCAAAATTTATGAAGCTGCAGGCATGCAGAGATGGAACGACCAGATTCGCACCATTGAACTTACAGAGCTGGATAAACAAGCCCATAAAATGATAGTGGCCTATATTCTGTCGAAATGTGAACAGGATATTATGGGCGGTAAGATTAACTGGATTGAGGTGATAGAGGATGGGCTGTTTGAATTTTTAAAGAGAATTGTTCTAACTGACCTTAAGCCCCCCCTTATTTACAGAATCAGAGAAGACAGACAGCAATATGAAAAGCTAAACCGCTGGGTATTCGATAGGATAAGCCCTTTCACCAGACAGGTAGGAGAGGACTTTAATTTGCGTTTTAAAAAGTATCTTCTGGAAGAAGAGGATACTCTTGAAAGAAAGATAGTGAACGGGGCGCATTTCTATGTGACAAAGTGGGAATTTGACATAATTAAATTGTCCAATCCCAGGGTTTACCTGATTGAGGAAATTGTTGAGAGCATTTCCAGGGAACAGGATAAATACAGTGATTTAAGATGCATGAAAATTTTTACTAAAAAGAAAAATCTGCTGGATTTTGCCAACATATGCGGCCAGCTCCGTTTTCAGCAAAGATGGAGCCACCTTTACCGCGTTCCAAAAACTTCGGTACTGGGACATATGCTGATTGTAGCCATATTTTCATTCCTGTTCTCTTATATGGCAGGATTGGAAAGAGAAAATTGTATAAACAATTATTTTACGGGACTCTTCCATGATCTGCCCGAAGTTTTAACCAGGGATATAATTAATCCTGTGAAGAAATCGGTAAAGGGGCTTGATGAACTCATAAAAGATTATGAGATTGAAGAAATGGAGAAAAAAATATATAAATTGATTCCCGAAAGCTGGCAAAGTGATATCAGGATGTTTACGGAAAATGAATTTTCCGAGACCGGCAGCAGAAATGGAAAACTGGTAAAAGCAGCCGATGATCTGGCCGCATTTATTGAAGCCTATCTGGCATTAAAAAACGGTATAAAAAATGAAAGCCTTATTAATGCCAGAAATAAACTAAACCAGAAATACAGGTCCAAAGTAATTTCGGGAATAAACTTTGGAAAAATTTATACCGAATTTGATTGAATGGATCAGTGATATGGAAAGAAGAATAATCATATCAAAATCAAAATATCTGGCAGGACTGCAATGCCCCAGATTTTTTTGGTATCAGGTTAATGCCAGAGAAGAGATACCTCCACCGGATTTTGTGACTCGCTACATTTTCAGGCAGGGGCTGATGGTGGGTGAATATGCCAGAAAGCTTTATCCGGGGGGGATTAATGTGGAAAAAACGGGGGATATAAAATTGCAGCTGATAAATACTTTCGATCTGCTGTCCGAGAGAAAGCCCCTTTTTGAAGCCAGCTGCAGTTCGGGGAATGTATATTGCAGAACAGACATACTGTTGCCGGCGGGTACGGACAGATGGGATATTGTTGAAGTTAAAAGCTCTACCCAGCTTAAAGAGGTGCATATCCACGACGTCTCTTTCCAGAAATATTGTTTTGAACAGGCGGGGATTAAGATTGGAAAATGTTATCTTGTCTATATAAATAACCAGTATGTTAGAAAAGGAGAGATTAATCTCCGGGAATTATTTAAAAAGACCGATATTACAGCGGAAGTAGAGGAGTTAGGCAGGGGGATAGAGAGTAGAATTAAAAAAATGGTGGAAATTGCGGCCGGTAAAGGCCCCCCGGAGACTGTCATCGGAAAGCGATGTGATGAACCTTATGTTTGCCCGCTTAAGAACAGGTGCTGGGGATTTTTACCGGATAATCATATCTTTAACCTGTATGGAAACAAAGACAAGGCGGTACGGCTTTACAATGAGGGGATTCTTTCCATAAAAGATATTCCCGACAGCTATGACTTGAATTTAAAGCAGCAGATACAGCTTGAGTGTGCAAAAACGGAAAAACCGAAGATAAACAAGGATGAGATATCAAAATTTATAAGCAGTCTGAGGTATCCCCTGTATTTCTTTGATTTTGAAACCTTTTCTACCGCCATCCCTTTATATGAGGGTATAAAACCTTACCAGAGGATTCCTTTCCAGTATTCCATACATGTGCTTGATTCTATTGACAGCCAGCCGGCTCACTATGATTTCCTGGCTGAAAATAGCAGGGATCCGAGAGAGGAACTGCTTTCTAATTTAAAAAATCATATAGGCACAGAAGGCAGTATAATAGTTTATTATGAATTATTTGAAAAGGGGGTTCTAAGGGAGCTGGCCGGCGCTTTCCCTGAGTGCAGCAGATGGGTAAGCTTAATCCTTCCCCGCATAGTTGACCTCTATAAGCCATTCGGCTGCTTTTATTATTACCGTTCTTCCCAGAAGGGGAGCGCTTCAATAAAAAGCGTTCTTCCTGCTATTACCAACTTGAGTTATGAAGGAATGGACATAGCAGAGGGATTGGCAGCAAGCGTAAATTTTCTTTATATTTGTGGAAATTATAATACAGGTAAAGGGAGCCCCTCTGGAGAAGAGGTTGATAGGATACGAAAGTCACTTATAAAATACTGCAGGATGGACACCGGGGGAATGATACATATACTGAGGGCTTTGATAAAAGAAAGCGGATAATAAGGCTACCTCTTTTTTATGGAGAGATTAACCGCAGTCAATATAAGGAATATCAAACCTGTGAAAGCCAGAATAAGTATACTGATAAGAGGAGTAACTTCTTTGTTTCCAAAGTAAAAAACAACACCCATAGCTTTCTTGAAACCGGTAATTGCCTGTTCCGGTGCATTTGCAAAAGCTTCGGACATCGGCTCTTCCATCATAATCTGGCGGAACAATGATGCTGCATGACTTATGGGGAATACTTTTATGGCAGTTTGTACGGCGGAGGGCAGTGACCCGATGGGGATATAAATTCCGGTTAAAAAACCGATAAGCGTTCCTATTATGGTACTTGCGGTATTAAAAGCACTGCTACTTCTAAAAAATGAAACAAGGAAGAAAACCATGGCGGAACCGGCAAAGACAGACAGCAGCATTACCCCCAGCAACTTTAACAGCTG
>CAZHOY010000234.1:0-3326 GCA_964534695.1 uncultured Actinomycetota bacterium
CTTTCTGGAGAGCCCGTCTATTATTGCTACAAGGTATGCAAATGATGACGCAAATCTTATGTAGGTAATATCGGCATACCAAATCTAATTAAGCCTTACAGGTACTAAATTCTCATTTGATGAGACCTCTCTTTCTTGTCTAGGCTCATCAGTTATTTTATCTTAACTATTTTTAGTATACAATGTGTCCAAGGGAGTGGGTTTACTCCACTAAATAATAAATAACCGTAATAGGAGCATGTTTTCCAGGAATATCAACCAAAAAGGGTTCTGAATCAATCAATACCCTCTTTAAGAAAGGAGTATTATAAATAAATGGACCAATCAAATTTTAGCAAAATTCCTCATAAGTGCATTCTTAATATCAAAGCAGTTTACACTACAATCCAAAGTGCCGAAAAAAAAGCTGTTGATTTTATACTATCTAATCCAGAAGAAATTGGGCATTCAACTATTAGTAATATTGCAAGTAAGACTAAATGTAGTGAAGCGACCATAGTAAGACTCTCAAAAAGGTTAGGATATAAAGGATTTCCAGAACTAAAAGCAGATTTTTTGAATATTGCAAAAGAACATTACCTTGAATATGAAGAAATTAATGAAATGGATACTACTATCAGTATAGTAAAAAAAGTATTTGATTCTTCCGTTTCTGCAATTAATGATACTTTTTTTATTTTAAATAGAAAAGAGTTTGAAAAAGCTCTAGATGCAATTCTCAACGCTGATAAAATAATGTTTTGTGGAGTAGGTGACGCTGCTATTATAGCTCAGGAAATATACCAAAGATTTACCCGTATAGGAGAAAATTGTTGTTTCTCATTCGATTATGATATGCAAATCGTACTGAGTTCCCAACTAAAAAAAAATGATGTTTTAATTGCTATATCTTATTCTGGTAGAAGCTCTTCTGTTATAGAAACTGTGAAAATAGCCAAAAAATCTGGTGCAAAAGTTATTGCTATAACCAACTTTCCTATTTCAACACTTTCAAAAAAATCAGATATTTTATTACAAACTGCTGCTTTCTCAAAATACATTACGGGAGAAGTAATCTCAAAAAGGATTACTGAACTATTATTACTAGAATCTCTTTATATAAATTTTATCTTAAAAAAAGATTCAAATGTTATGGATATACTTAGACAATCAAATGAAGTACTTAAAGTGAATAAAATATAAAAAATGCAGGCATGTAACATAACAATGACTCAAACTTAAAGAAATCCCACTAAAACAGTATCCCGCTAGGATGACAATTATGGTGAGAATATATAACTTTGTTAGTGAACAGCGTACTGAATGGAATTATATATTTGCATTAATTGTAATTACAATTTTACCTATCATCAGACGATCCTACCCCGCCTGAGTGGACATACACAACCACATAAATACTGGAAAAGTGCCACTAACCGTGTGAAACATGCCGTTTTTGCTGAAAATTGTGATCGTATAGCCCGGTATTATTTCATGCTAAACGACCGGATTATCACAACAATTTAAGCTTGAAATATCTACTCAAGATTAATTTTCCACTATAAATCCCGTCTCTTCACGTGAATAGCGTGAAATTCAGTAGAACTATGTTTCCAGAAGTCGATCCCCTGATATGCCCCAGGTGTGGAAGGGATATGAGGATAATTGCCTTCATTGAGGATTTAAACTCCTGGGACTTTCATCTTCTATGATATGGAATTCAGGCTGGCTCTCTTGTTTTTTAAGCCTCCCCTTTGTTGCGTTGCTATAGAATCCGTAATAACGGACGGTCTGCCCTCCCCTGTCCGGTATATGGGAGAAAATGAAAATCCTATGTATTTCCTGTGTAAATAACATAGTCTTTGGTTAATATTATGGTGAGTGATTAAAGATAAAAGGCTTATATTATCACGCCTTTATTGCTTCACTCCCCATAATTTAACTCTCTCCATAAAAGTGTATATGGGGAGCTCCCCGTATACACTTTACCCTGGCAAATCCGTTATGTAGGATACCGCAGTCCAGATACAGGATTTCCATGGAAAACAAGTTACTTTCAAGACCAAGGATATCGCTTGTTAAACTAAGAACAAGCATAAAAAACAAAATACATGCAATAATTGATAGAAACAGAGACAGCTACGCTGGTCTTGAAAACCTGGCTGATGTTTTCGGAAAGACCGGCACGCAAATATTAAAAGATACTAAAATACCTGCTACTGATTACAAAATACTTACTGGATATCTTGAGCTCATAGATAATATAAATAAGAAAATAAAGGCAATAAAAGACGAAATAGGCAAAAGATCATTTCAAGACAGAGATATTAAGCTTCTTAAAACAATACTAGGGATAGGAGACTTTTTAGCTTTTCTTGTAAAATCTGAAATAGATACAATATCTAGATTTTCTTCAAAACAAAAGCTTTGCTCCTATGCAGGGCTGGTTCCATCTACCAGGACTTCCGGTGATAGGTCATACAGTGGAAGGATTACAAAACAGGGAAATAAATACCTTAGATGGGCATTGACTGAAGCTGTCAAAATTTCCATAAGATACTCACCTTATTTTAATTATTACTACAATAAAGTAAGAGCTAAGAGGAATACAAACTCAGCAACAATTGCAGTAGCCAGAAGAATGCTTGAAATTATATATACTATTTTAAAAGAAAAAAGAGAATACATTGAAAAACCTATAAATATAAAATAATGGCTGCCCTTATAAAATTCTAACCATAAAGGGTTCTACTTTTGATTAGGAAACCGCAACCGATAGCTACAGTGTACTAGCAAGGTACGAATAGACGAATGATTTTAGTAATAGTATTTTTATAATTTAAAGGTTTACAAATATTTATTATTGAGTATGAGAATTAAGGTAAATAAATTGCAGGTGCATAAAGTTTTTTACAAGATAAAAATTTTAATACGTTTATAACTCTATATTTTATAAACGTTATTGACAAAGATTTTCATAGATAATTCTTAAATGACAAAAAGCAATCAAAATATTGACATATAATTAATAAAGTTGAATAATAATAAAATTATGAATGAAAATAGTTTAATAAATTTAGGAATTTTGATTAAAAAAATACGTAAGTCAAAAAACCTTAGCTTGGATGATGTCTCAAATATGGTAAATGTCTCTAAGAGTCTTCTATCTAAGATTGAGAATTTTAGGACCATTCCCTCATTGCCTGTCTTTATAAGAATCGTTAATGCACTAAAAATAGATACAGTAGAATTGCTTCAATGCATGGATCAAAGCAAGGGATCGGATTGTATTATTACCCGCAGAAAAGAAATGGAAATTGTTGAAAGAGAAAATTCAAGTGGTTTTT
>CAZHOY010000235.1:0-3311 GCA_964534695.1 uncultured Actinomycetota bacterium
GCAGTTCCAGGATAATCTGGCAAATGATGCAGTAAAACTGCCCTTATACAGCAGATTATTTTCCATAGCATACAATAATAAAAAAATAGAAAAAATAGATATTGATATCAGGAACAATAAAGTTTTTTTAAATATTGAAAACTGGAGCTTATCAGGAAAAGAAGCAGAGGATGAAATCGAAATAAGTGAAGTAAGGATTGGCTGTGGAGGAGAAAATTGCGGACTGCAGGATTTATTTAATTCTAACTTTATAAGAGACCTTATATCGAAAGGCTTATGGGAGATTAATGAGATAGACGAATATGAGCCTGTGCTGGTAGAAGAAAGTTATGCTGCTTCAGAAGAATATATAGAAAATGTGCCAAATTCAGAAGTTATAGTTTTGCTTAAAGATAAAATATTCTGGCAGGATGGAAAATCCATAACTTCAGAGGATGTGAAATATACTTTTGAAACCATGCTGGAATACAATGGTATTATGGGCACCGATAAAGATTATTCTAAGATAAAAGAAATTGAAATAATAGATGAAAGGCAATTTAAGGTTATTTTTAATGAATATATTGAAGATTGGTACAAACTTTTCGATATGATTGTTCCGAAAGATTCACTGACAGGGAAAGAAATAGATAATATTACCGTAAAGGATATCATAGCCAACGGTCCTTATAAGGTAACAGAATACAAAGAGGGAGAATATTTGCTGCTGGAAAGAAATGAATTTTATTCGGGGAAGGAATCCGGGATAGAAAATATCAGGTTTTTATTTGATTCCGATATAAATAATCTCATAGGCATGCTGAGGGAAGGGGAGATAGATTTTCTAAGCGTTTTATTTGATCTGGATTTAATGCAGAGCCTGGAAGAAGATGAAAATATCAATTTATTGGTAAAGCCGGGTAATTTAATGGAGCATCTTGCCGTGTGTCTTAAAGAAGCAGAATTGTAAATATTTTATAAATATAACGGTTTATTGTTAGATATTTAGCTGTTTATTGACATTAAAAAATATTATTTCTAGAATTAAAAAAGCCAATGAGTTGTTCTATATTATAGTTCAAATATAATTTTTTAGTAAAGTGTCGGAGTGGCGGAACTGGTAGACGCGCAAGGTTGAGGGCCTTGTGAACAATTAATGTTCGTGGGGGTTCAAGTCCCCCTTCCGACACCAATCTATTTCATATCACCTTTTCTTTCTGCGTGTTCAGCTTCATCATATTTACCCTGTTTACGCAATAACATGCTTAGAATTCTCCAGGCATCCTTATTGTTTTTATCCAATTTCAGTAATTTTTTAATAGTTTTTTCGGATTCAGGATATTTATTCTGTTTAAAAAGTGCCGCTCCCAGGCAGAGAAGAGCGTTTATATATTTATCATCTAATTCCAATGCTTCCATACAGGATAATTCAGCATCATCATATTTGCCCTGTTTGTAAAAGTTGAGTCCAAAAAAATACCATGCTTCTTTAAATTTTCTGTCTTTTTTTAGGGCATCATGGCAGATTCTATCGGCTTTATCGTAATCACCCTGATTTATAAGTATTTCGATAAAATATGACCATACTTCTTTATTATCATCTGTCTGATTGTCTGAATCTTTAGACATAAAATATTCCGTAAATTAAATATTATATTTATATTTACTAATGTTTTAAAAACTTATTCAATAACATTATAGTCTGACTTTCTTTATAGTAAATGTTTTTTTAATTATATCAGGTTTGTAAAATTCTTAATCTAGTTTACCGGCTGTATTTTTACAGTAAGTATAAAAGTGAAAATTTAAGGTGTAAGAAATGTTAAATGAAAACTGGTTTATTATTAATACTGATTATATAATTAAATCAAGCTGTGTTTTAAAGGAAATCGAACAGGATGATAAGATGAAAGAAGCATATTTATATAAGAAGCTGGATAATGATAGGGTAAGGTGTGATCTCTGTGACCACAGGTGCATTATTGAAAATAAAAGCAGAGGGAAATGCTGTGTAAGAATAAATATAGACGGGAAACTATATTCACTCGTATATAGAAAGCTTATTGCCGAAAATTCGGATCCTATTGAAAAAAAGCCGTTATTTCACTTCCTGCCGGGTACGTATTCTTTATCCATAGCTACGGTTGGATGTAATTTTAAATGTTTTTTTTGCCAGAATTTTAATATCTCTCAGGTTCCATGCGACCTGGATAGAATAGAGGGCAGGAATGTTTCACCGGAAGAAATAGTAAACCGTGCACTGGCAAATGGCGATAAGAGTATTTCGTATACCTATACCGAACCCACTGTATTTTTTGAATATGCATATGATACTGCAAAACTGGCAAGCAAAAAGGGATTAAAAAATGTTTTTGTTACCAATGGTTTTATGACCAAGGAATGTTTGTTGAAAATGGAACCGTTCCTGGATGCTGCAAATGTGGATCTAAAAAGCTTTTCGGATGCAACATACAGGCAGAAGATAGGGGGAAGGCTGAAGCCTGTACTGGATAATATTATATTAATGAAAGAATCCGGTATCTGGATTGAGGTAACCACTCTGGTAATACCGGGAATTAATGATTCGGAAAAAGAATTAAAGCAAATAGCTGATTTTCTGGCAGGGATAGATATCAGCATACCATGGCATATAAGTGCTTATTACCCCCAGTATAAATCCGACATACCGCCTACAGGTATAAATCAAATAAAGAGTGCTGTTAAAATAGGAAAAGATGTGGGTCTTAAGTATGTTTATGGAGGGAATATTCCGGGAAGCGAATATGAAAATACTTATTGTCCGAATTGTGATGGAATATTAATAGAAAGACATGGGTTTTCGATTTCAAGCAATAAAATTAAAGATGGCTGCTGTTACAATTGCGGACAGAAGATAGATGGAATATTCTAAGGAATTTTATTATTCGCCGTATTAAGAATGTTTTACCGGTTAAATTAAAAGGCAGGCTTAACTTTTAACCGGAATTAATTTATAATATCGTCCTGTTATTAAAAAGGCGGCATAGCCAAGTGGTAAGGCAGAGGTCTGCAAAACCTTTATCCCCGGTTCAAATCCGGGTGCCGCCTCCATAAAATCATTTAATTGTCTAATTGTGCGTATTATATACTCAAGAAACGATAATAATTATGAAGTAGATTATTAAAGAATTAATATATGATGTAACATTAGTATATTTAAAGGAAATGATCGGCGCCTTAGGGCTAAATAAAATTTTGGTAGTTCATAATTTTTTTCAGTTTGACTTATAGAAATAGTAGCTATTTATCATATGAAAAATAATTCAGATATTTCTTTTAAAATTATATGCTCC
>CAZHOY010000236.1:0-3264 GCA_964534695.1 uncultured Actinomycetota bacterium
AATATAGCAGCACAGGGAAAATAGTATATGATTTATATACATACCTTAACAACAATGGGCATACAGCGGCTGTTTGTTATGGCAGAGGACCGCTGATTACTGAACCTAATATATATAAGTTCAGTAGCAATATCGAGGTCTATGTGCATGCTTTTCTTACACGTTTAACAGGTTTGACTGGCTGCTATTCGTTTTTTGCAACACGTAATTTAATAAAATTTATGGAGGAGTTCAAACCCGATGTAGTTCACATACATGATCTTTATGCATACTTTGTAAACATTGCTCCTATGATTAAATATTTAAAGAAAAACAACATTAAAACAGTCTGGACTTTTCACGGCGAGATGATGTATACAGGTAAGTGTGGGCATGCATATGGATGTGAAAAATGGAAAACTGAATGCGGAAAATGCCCTCAAGTTAAACAATACCCTTCAAGCCTGCTGTTTGATTTCACAAGGAAAATGTTTAAAGAAAAAAAAGCGCTCTTTAATGGTTTTAACAATCTGGTGATTGTGACTCCATCTAAATGGTTAGCAGAACGTGTTAAGCAATCGTTTTTAGGCAATAGAGATATCCTGGTTATCAATAATGGGCTTGATACAACAAACTTTCAACTTTTGCCTGCCGAGTATTTGAAAGTACGGCATAATCTTACAAATGAAAAAGTTTTTATACATGTCACGCGTAATTTTGACGACGTTCATAAGGGTGGCAATTATGTATTAGAACTTGCTTCTAAGCTTATAGATGAACATGTCAAGATCTTCATAATAGGAAACAAAAATCCCATAAAAAATGCCCCTGCCAATGTTATTGCTATCGGAAGAATTAAAAACCAAAAGGAGTTGGCGGCATACTATTCAATGGCTGACTTATTCCTGCTAACCAGCTCGAAAGAGACCTTTTCTACGGTATGTATAGAATCATTATGTTGTGGTACACCTATTTGTGGGTTTGAAGTAGGAGATGGTTCAAAGGAAATCGCACCTGAAGGATATGGCCTATTCGTTCCGTTTGGCAATATGGCTGCCCTTGTTGCTGCAACAAAATCGATATTGCGCGGGGAGATTAAGTTAAATTCAAAAGAGGAGTGCTCAAGATTTGGAATAGAAAATTATAATAGAGCTGTAATGGCTAAGAATTATGTGAGTCTTTTGTATCCTTTCGGCAAGCCTGCATAAAATTAATTTTAAAGTGTGTTAGCATAAGTTATAAAAAAAATGGAGGATAATGTTAGTGCCACCTTTTCGGGCAGGTAGGGTGATAAGCTTTTGCTTATCCAACTTTAAAAGAAGACTGCGGCAGGCCATATACTTAAGCCTGCCATTATATAATACAAAATTAAATTGCAAATATTAAATTATTTATTGCCACCAGAAATCATAATCAGGGAGCACACGTGATTTTGAGGAGGCAGTTGTTTAACCATGGTACGTGAGAAAAGGTTGAGCCAGTTTTTTCAGCCCATAAGGATAGGAGTGTGGGATCTTTTTCTGATTTTGATTTCAAATATACTGTCCTTGTAAATAACCCTTCCGGGCATGCTGATGAACAGTTTAAAAATAGATGGAGCCTGATGATGTTCAAATCGTCTTAAGTCGCTTGCAAAACGCCGATAAATAGTATCTGCCACCATAGTCCAGAGGATGTCGAAGTGAATGTAGATCATGAGCGGCGAAGACAGGGTGTTAAGATTAAAAAAAGTTATCAATTCGGTATATAATCATTATTTATTATTAATTAATTCACTAGTTGTGCTCATTTGTGGATAAAGTAGGCTAAATTTGAAGTGATTTTAGGTAATCAATTATTTTGAAAGTTGGGCTAAGAAAATAACTCTTTTTTTTCGGTGGGAATATATTCTTTTAAGAATTTGAAAGTACTTTTTAACTAAAGGTTCTTGTTTAATATTTATTTCAAAAATCACTTGCTTTGCTTTTAATTTTAATAATGCTAATTCTGGATCTTTAAAATGATGTAAAACATTAAGGCATAACGCTACATCCGAGGCGGGAATGCCCTGGCCGCCTTCCCATTTTTTGAATTTTACTTTTCCTTGACTAATCTGATTAATTAGACGGGCTGTTTTTAGGGCTCCTTCATGATTATCAAGCCCTAATACTTTTCCGCCTTGATCAGCAATTTTAAATGAAAAATAACCATGGAAACAACCCAAGTCTACCACTTTTTTATTTCGCCAATCAACAAGATTGCCAATAGTTTCCCATGTTTTATAGGATTTGGAATAACCAATAAAATTTATTAATTCAATATCTTGGTATTTTTTGTCATATGCTTGGTTGTCTAGATGAAATTGTAATTTTAAGCGCTCATACTGAATTCTCTTTCGCATAACTTTTTCACTGGTAAATTCTTTATTGATAGTATCGTAATACTTGATATTTTTGAATTTTATTAATATTGGTAAAGCTTGTATCCAAAATGCGTGCATCTCTTTACTACAGTCCTCAAAATCTCTTTTTCTCAACATCTTCAGCGTCTCCGGTAATTCTTTAATCAATCTTAATAACCCCCGTTCAAGCTTTTTGCGCCAGGTATTCAGTGAGAATAGTGGTTTAATTAAATTAATGAAACTTCTTTTTGTATTAAGCCGATACCGCCAAGCATTATCATCCGGACAATAAAGACAAATAACTAAACAATTATTTTGTTTTTCATATTTTTCAAATTCATCCCAACGACGATACGGGTTTTTATCGGATATCGGAATGGCGTCTATAATAAATTTTTCTGGCAGGTTTAATAAAATTTTTCGAGCTTGATACTTATCTATAGATCTGTAATTAAACATTTTGTCAAAATCGATAAAGGGAAGATTATTTTTAGTAGAATAATTCTTGGCAAAAAAGGTCTTGCCCACACCAAAAATACCAGTGACAAAGATTTTATTTATATTTTTTTGGTTTAATTTTTCTATCATCTTTTTATTATTTTAAAGAGATTTATAGAAACTATCAACCTTATTTTTTAAATACGCATAAATTAAGTATAATTTTAAAATATTTTCTTATAGCATTTTTTAAATCAAGGTTTTAAGAGTAAAAAATATAGCAATTTTTTGGTTTTAAGGTGCCCAAAGTATCTGTATTTTAAAATCACAGGTGCCGTATCAAGACATTCCTCAGGATCATGCAATATTTGCAGGATTATATAATTATGCAGTAAAAAAAGGTATAAAATATGTGATTACCGGGGCCAATTATGAAACTGAAGGCATTCGTCCACCAGTAGAATGGG
>CAZHOY010000237.1:0-3251 GCA_964534695.1 uncultured Actinomycetota bacterium
AATGCAGGTCCGCAGTATTCACATGACTTGAGGTAATTTGATTTTTCATTCCTAGAAGTTTTTAGGATTGATTTTAATTATTGTGTTTGTGATTTAAGATAATGAACAGAAGTTTAAAACAGGGCGAAGTAGAGGAACTGAAATCAAAGGCGGATATTTACAGCGTTATCTCGGGTTATGTGAAGCTTAAGAAAACCGGTAGAAATTATACAGGGCTCTGTCCTTTCCATAAAGAGAAAACTCCGTCATTTACCGTTGATCCTTCAAAGCAGCTTTATCATTGTTTCGGATGCGGAGAAGGCGGTGATGTAATAAGCTTTATTGAAAAAATTGAAAATATGGAATTTATGGAAGCTGTTGAATTTCTGGCAAAAAAAGTTGGATATAGTTTGAAGTACAGTTACAGTGGTTCCAGGCAGTCATCGAAACTGAAGAACAGGCTGGTGGAATTGAATGAACTTACCAAGAAGTATTACAATTTTGTTCTTTTCAACAGCAAAAAAGGTCTGCCTTCCCTCAATTATCTGAAAAGCAGAGGTTTCACCGAAGAAACGTTAAATGAATTCAAGGTGGGATATAGTCTGGACAGCTGGGATGAATTTTCAAATTTTGCCAAAAAGAGGGGTTACAAGCCGGATGAGATAGTAAAATGCGGCCTGGCTGTTGAGAGCAGCAGGGCTGCAGGTGAGATATATGACCGCTTCAGGGGGAGGATAATGTTTCCCATCGAAGATATAGTGGGCAAAACAATAGGTTTCGGGGGAAGAATTACCCAGGATGCAGCCAGAACCGGCGGACAGAAGGCAAAGTACATAAATACACCTGAGACCAGTCTTTATTCCAAGAGCAAAAATATATATAGGATCTCTCAGGCAAAAAATAATATTGTTGATAGGGATGAGGTGCTTATAGTGGAGGGATATACCGATGTGATGGCCCTGTATCAGGAAGGTATAAAGAACGCAGTTGCAAGCATGGGTACGGCTCTTACCCCGGAACAGATAAAGCTTTTGGGCCGGTTTACAAAAAACATCGTGCTGGTCTTTGATAGTGATGCAGCAGGAATGAATGCTTCCCTTAAGGGTTTTGAGAGATTAAGAGAGTATAATGAAAAGCTGGATCTGTATTATGAAAATAATTTAAACATAAAGGTATCTGTGCTTGAAGAGGGCTACGACCCTGCCGATTTTATATTTAAAAAAGGCAAAGATGCATTTACCAGCAAGGTTGAAAGTTCTATGAATATTATTGATTTTACCCTTGATGCAATTATAAATAAATATGATATCGGTAACCTGGCCGGAAAGCTGAAAGCAAGTGATCATGTCACAAGATTTATAGCAACTCTTTCTTCCCGGATTATCCAGGAGGAATGTATAAAAAGGGTAGCTCAGAAGCTGGACCTTAAGGAAAATCTGCTTCTGGAAGAAATGTTGAAGAAAGTCAAAGACTACAAAAACAGGACTATACACTGGGATGAATATCAGGATAACGGCAAAAAAGAGTATGCAAGTGATAATGTAACTCCACTGAAAAGAATAGAGGTGGAGGCATTAAAACTGGCGATAAACGGGTTGGGAAATCAGATTGATGAGCTTTTAGGTTTGGGTCCGGGTTATTTTAGGTTTGAAGATACCAGGGAACTTTACCTGATTATAAGAGAAGAGATTTTAAGGATTAGAGAAGGAGGCAAAAAGGTAAACTTTCCACTTAAAATTACGTCAGGGGCAATAGAGAGAGAAGATGTAAAGAAGCTGTATAATTATATTTTATTTAGCAAACCACATTTTAAGGAACAGAATATAAATCGGGTAAGCAGTGAAATCATCAGTAATTTAAAAGGAATTTATATTTCTGAAGAAATTGAGAAAATCAGAAAAAAAATGATAGAATATGAAAAAAGTGAAAGCAAAAGTAACGGTATAAAAAATGATGAGATGGCTGCAAAATATGATGAGTTATACCGGAGATTGATAGAATTGGAAAAAGAGAAAATGAATTTGAAAGTATTTTAGGTTAGAGGTGAATTTAAACATGAAAAGAGGATCGGAATTCAAGTTGGAAGAAGTAAAAATGCTGATCAACAAAGGTAAAACTGATGGGCTTCTGACTACTGAAGAAATCGCTGAGACTCTTTCGGATATTGAGTTGAGCAAGGAACAAATTGAAAATATTTACGACGTTATCCAGAATCTGGGAATAGAAATTGTGAGTGAAGATGATGAGGACATTGATACCAGAAGTCCGGGCAAGAAGCATGCCCAAGAAATTTTTAGCAGAAAGCTGGATTTAACCATAAAGTCTCCCACAAATGATCCGGTCAGGATGTACCTGAAAGAAATAGGCAAGGTAAGACTGCTGACTGCATTTGAAGAAGTTCATCTGGCTAAAAAAATTGAAGCAGGCGATGCAAAAGCTAAAAGAATGCTGGTTGAGGCTAATTTAAGGCTTGTAGTAAGCATCGCTAAAAAATATGTGGGAAGAGGCATGTTATTTTTGGATCTGATACAGGAGGGAAATCTTGGACTTATAAGGGCGGTTGAGAAATTTGATTATAAAAAAGGCTATAAATTCTCTACTTATGCAACCTGGTGGATCAGGCAGGCTATAACCAGAGCCATAGCCGACCAGGCGAGAACTATAAGGATTCCGGTGCATATGGTGGAAACCATAAATAAGTTAATAAGGACACAGAGATACCTTCTACAGAAATATGGAAGGGAGCCTACTCCGGAGGAAATTGCAAGGAAAATGAAATTTTCTCCTGAAAAGATAAGGGAAATAATGAAGATATCCCAGGAACCGGTGTCTCTAGAGACTCCTATTGGTGAGGAAGAGGATAGTCATCTGGGAGATTTTATAGAGGACTCGGAGGTTGAGGCACCTTCCGATGCTGCTTCCTTCACCATGCTTCAGGAACAACTTCAGGAAGTTTTAAATACATTGAATGACAGGGAAAGAAAGGTTATCCAGCTCAGGTTCGGCCTGCAGGACGGCCATCCCAGAACCCTGGAAGAAGTGGGCAGGGAATTTGGGGTCACCAGGGAAAGAATCAGGCAGATAGAATCCAAAACCCTGGGAAAGCTGAGGCACCCAAACAGAAGCGGAGTCTTAAGAGATTTCCTTGAGCATTAACGTCGGCATAGAGCTTGAAATAAACTTCTTATATACTATAATGGCATATCGTGCAGAGTTTCATTCCCCGGTAGCTCAATGGTAGAGCATTCGGCTGTTAACCGAAGGGTTGTAGG
>CAZHOY010000238.1:0-3244 GCA_964534695.1 uncultured Actinomycetota bacterium
CTACACACCGTTTTTTTATAAGATTTTTTCTACTATCTATCCTCAAACATATTATATTTTCATATATGGCAGCCTTTTTATATTAATATATATATTTTTTAAACCCTTCAGAAATCCTGATGAAAATTATATAAGTATTTATAGCAGTAAAAAAATTGATTTTAAATTTCCTTTCAATTTATTTTTTCTTTATTTTATATTTTTTTCTAATAGTGTTTTTTACGGATTCGGAAACATGGTTAACCAGCAAAGATACATGTACCATGTACACCCTGTATTCATAGCAACTTTTTTATATATATGTTTTGAGATATCAAGAATATTTATCCATTACACTAACATAATAATTTCAAAAATAAAGGCCAGAAATTTTAATAAAATAAAAAAGTATGGCAAATACTATGTATTTGCTATCCTGCCAATTTTTATAATACTTACAGTCTCACTTACAAATTATATTAATCCAATACAAAACTTTAAAATCACCCAAAGGGAAAATGGAGACCCTGTAAACAGCCATTTTGCTCCAAGCAATACATATAGTTCCCATTACGACCCCAAAACACCAGGTGAATATGTCAACCTACAAAAAAATGAGGGAGATATTATTATAGCCAATGACCTTCTGAATCACTACCCCTATATAAAACAAATAGATTACTGGCTATGGAGCGGCAACCTTATCTCATGGCAGCCATATGATTTAAAAGATGGTATCTATTATGATAAATTTTTCGGTGTGCCTTTAATAAGAGATATATCAGATTTTTTTAAAGTATTGAATGAAAACTCCAATAAGAATGTATGGGTAATAACCTCTGACTCCATAAGAAAGCCTGCTCATATTGACTCTCTAATTTTTAATTTCCTTAAAGAAAACAACCAGTATAAAATGATAACTGGAAAAGATAATATCAGCTCAGCTTATCTATTTTTTGCGATGAAAAATGGCAGTAGAAATTACTTAATGTATTCCAATGTAGAACCAACATCAGAAGAGATAATAAAAGTTAATCTTGATGATGGTAAATATATCTTTTCATTTAATGAACCAAGTAATTCTAAATATATAAATTATGGATGGTCTAGAATGGATGAAATTGGAACATGGACTAACCAAAAAGAGTCTTTACTCTTCTTAAGCTTTAAAGACCATACAAATTACAATCTTGATATAACCATGATGCCAGTATACACTCCTGAAATAGACCAGACAGTAGAAATTTTTTTTAATGGTAATAATATAGAAAAATTTACTTTAGATAACCCCGGGTTAAAAAAATATACTATTACTATCCGCAAAGAATTATTAAAAGAAGAATACAATGTCTTAAAATTTAAATTCAAATATCTATTAAGTTCCAGACAACTTGGTATAAGTAGTCAAGACAGTAGAAATTTAGCAGTTTATTTTAATAAGATAGATTTTTATAAATAAAAATACAAAAAATATCCAAAATTTCACCCACAACACTTTATACACCAGATCTTAATCTTGCTAAAATAAAACCTTTAACACATTATCTTAGATAATATCTAAAATCTGAAAGATATAAAATTTCATTATTGCTAAAAATTTTTTTTGTGTATAATTAGTTAATAATTTTATTACCATTACAGAATAATTTAAAAGCTTTTTAAAACATTGACATGTATATACTTATTACTGGTGGAGCTGGATTTATAGGCTCCCATCTCTGTGAAAAATTAATAGATCTGAATCACAAAATAATCTGTATAGATAATTTTAATAATTACTACAACCCAAAAATAAAGGAAAATAACCTAAAAAATATTATAGATAATAAAAATTTCACCTTATATAGATTAGACATATTAAATAAGGAAAAAATAAATAAGATATTCTCAGCTCAAAAGATAAACATAATAATTCATCTGGCTGCAAGAGCAGGTGTAAGACCCTCTTTACGCAATGCTTTACTCTATGAAGCAGTAAATGTTCAAGGAACCATTAATCTTTTAGAAGCCTGCAAAGATTACGGCATAAAAAAATTCATTTTCGCTTCCTCTTCTTCAGTATATGGTGATAACAAAAAAGTTCCATTTTCAGAAGATGATAACGTAGATAATCCAGTATCTCCTTATGCTGCAACCAAAAAATCAGGTGAGCTTATTTGTTACACCTACCATCATCTATACGATATCTCTATTCTTTGCTTTAGGTTATTCACTGTTTATGGCCCACGCCAGAGACCTGAAATGGCTATTCATAAATTTACCAGACACATATTAGAGGAAAAACCTATAGAAGTATATGGTAATGGAACCTCATCCCGGGATTATACCTATATTGATGATATAATTCCTGGTATTATTAGCAGCCTTGATAAAATCAATGGATATGAAATTATAAATTTGGGCAACTCTAAACCAATTAATTTATCAAAACTAATAGACTTAATAGAAAAAGCAACTAATCGCAAAGCTGTCATAAAATATGCAGATACTCAACCCGGGGATGTGTTTACAACTTATGCTGATATTAGAAAAGCTAAAAAAATGTTAAAATATCAACCTGAAACCTCTATAGAGAAAGGTATTGAATATTTTATAAAATGGTATAAAAAAAAGGAAGAAGAAAGTCTGTTTTATGACTGACAGAATTAAAACAAGTTCAACTGATAATGCTGGCGCTATTAATAGTAATTCTAAAGAAAAAATAGATTTATCCATTGTTATTCCAATATATAATGAGAGGGAAAGCGTTTATCATCTTTATAAAGAATTAGACAAATCACTTTTAAAATTAGGTATAGATTATGAGGTAATTCTTATTGACGATGGGAGTACTGACAGGACATATAATAAATTACTGGAAATTCACAAAAAAAACAGTTCTTACAAAATTATAAGGTTCAGAAGAAATTTTGGCCAGACTTCTGCAATAAGTGCCGGATTTAATTATTCCAGAGGAGATGCAATCATTACTCTTGATGCTGACCTGCAGAATGATCCTCAGGATATTCCAGTAATATTAAATAAATTAAATGAAGGTTATGATATAGTAAGCGGGTGGAGAAAAAACAGAAAAGACAAAGCCGTTACCAGGAGATTTCCTTCAGTTATTGCGAATAAAATTATATCAAAATTAACCGGAGTTCATCTTCATGACTATGGCTGCACGCTAAAAGCTTATAAAAAAGAGGTAATAAAAAATATAGAGCTTTACGGAGAGATGCACAGATATATTCCAGCAATAGCCAGCTGGATGGGAGTAAAAGTG
>CAZHOY010000239.1:0-3242 GCA_964534695.1 uncultured Actinomycetota bacterium
TAATTTTAGTAATCTTTTAGAAGATAGTAAAACTTTTCACTGGGCGAGCGAAGTCCATAGTGCACCCCAGAGAAGTTATAAAGCCGGTAATTAAGAATTCTGCAGCTTCAGTAATATTCATACACAATCATCCCAGCGGTGATCCGGAACCATCCTCGGATGATATAGAGATAACCAACAGGTTATGTAAATCATGTAATATTATGGGAATTACGGTACTGGATCATATTATTGTTGCGGAAGGCGGATATTTTAGTTTCAAGCAGAAACAATTGATATAAACATTATCAGTTAGTCTTGGCGGTCCTGCTAATTTTGATTTCAGTGTTCCGCCCGGACAACAAAATATATATGTAATTCCCGGTACTTACAATTATACAGTTAGAGGGTGTGGAGGTGCAGTTGAATCCGGTACGGAGGATTTATCTACATCCGGCGACGAGTGGAAATGGTGGTGTGAATACTTTTAATTAGAAGTTAAAATATTTTATTGGACATTATAAATCGCTATATGCTATAGTACTGCTGATTTATTATCAGGTAGGCACAAAACCTACTTTTCCGGGTCAGGGGAAGTATAATTTCATTATTTTTTTAGGGTTTTATGAATGAAAAAAAACTATACACAACTGTCCTTATATTAACTGTCGTCTTTTTCCTGAGCATATCCGCATTATTCGATCAATGTAAACTTTCCAGTGTCAGTGTAAGTGAAGAACAGGCAGAAGAGGTAGAAACAGAGGCAGGCACAGGACCTGAAAATGAAAAGTATAGCGTAGCATACTTCGAGGTAGGTATTGGTGAAAGCTCTATGCATTTTGAGTACAGGGTGGCCAGTGCTTTTGCTGTGAATCCCGATGGGACTGATGAGAGGCTAATCTATACCGATTTAAATGAGAAATATGATCTGGGAAGAATATACAGTGTTTCTCCTGATAGCAGCAGGATAAGCTGCGGATTTTATGAGGGCGGCAGAGGCGCATATAGCGCGCTGCGTGTTATAGATGTAAATACAGGGAAACTGATTCCGATTGTTGAATTTGATTATACGGAAACTCAATCCATGGAACTGATGGCTGATATATATGGTAAGCCGGTATGGTCACATGATAGCAAAAAAATTGCCTTTGAAACTGTCACTAACCCTTATTCGGATGATTTCAGTGATGGAGGAATCTCTATTATCAACATTGATACCAGTGACATACAGGATGTTGACCTGGATAGAGAAATAATTTCTGATGGAAACACTACCTTTATATATCCGGTACTGTTCTCACGGGATAATGATAAACTGTTTTGTATCTTAAGTACTTTCTATCCAAAAATGGAAGATGGAGTTATTCTGGACTATTTTTCCAGAATTGAAAAACTGTTGAGCGTCGATATTTCCAGCGGCGAGGTTAAAACAATCCTGAGTATTGATGAATTTACAGAAGGGGAGATGAGTTTTGATAATTTTAATCTCTTTATCCGGCATGATGTGCTGGCTTTTCAGGTTGTGGGTGATTTTGAAGAAGATGGTGATATCTGGGTGTGCAGCAGTAACGGGAGTAATTTGTCCAAACTAACCGGCAATACCGATCTAAGGGAACAGCAGTCTTCAATTCTTGAAATAGATGATACTGTCAGGAAACTGGCTTATGTGGGAGTAAAAAGATACGGAACCATTTCAAGCCATTTAAATAGTGGTGATATATATACTGTGAACATAGACGGTTCTAAACAGAACAGAGTTACAAATTATGAGATTGGTGCCGCAAAGCCGATATTTTCTCCTGATGGAAGGTATCTGGCTTTTATTCATTATATCTATGATGATAATATAGAATATGTAGAAAGCAGCCGGATAGAGGTATATGATATTAAAAAAGGGGAAACAAAAACTGTTGCATCTGGTACCAGTATTTTTGAACTAATAGGGTGGATAAGGACGGATATACAATAATATTTTAAAAGCTGTAAACTACATTGACCAAAAAGAATCTTCCTCTCCGACAAATTGACTTATTATACAATTTCTATTAATATATCCAATTGTCTAAGACGGGATTACCCTCATCAAGGGCCCATAGCTCAGTTGGTTAGAGCAGCGCACTCATAATGCGGAGGTCCCAGGTTCGAGTCCTGGTGGGCCCACCATCAATTTATTTCCATTCACTTCCATTTCTATGGTTATGGTGATGTGGATATCATCAAAAATAATTATAACAGGTGATAAGCGTATGGGCTTTTTTGTTGTAAGCTTCTGGATTAATATTTAAAGATTTTACAGAATAAAAGATTTTTGGGAAACGAAAAAGAATATTTATACATTCTGAAATATAAATACCTTCATTTAAGTTAAGTGAATTCGGTTATGACACCATTTACTTTAGCCAGCCAGTAACTACTGCTGTTATTTATCTTTACTTGATTTTATCCTAAAAACTTTTGTACCGCATTTGGGGCAAATTCCACTGACTGCTAATCTTTTATTTTTCATAATAACTTCTTGTGGATTTTTGATTTCAACTTTTGCTTTGCATTTTACACAATAGGCTTCCATTGTATTACTCCTTTATTTCTAAGATAAATACTTAAATACATTATATAACAATAGATGAATTTTTATAAACAGTTTATAAAAATTTTTATTTGCTGCAATTTACGTTAATTATTGAAATTTAGTTTATCAGGATCTATTCTGTGTGCCAGAGCTGTTTAGCTTTTATCCAGTGATATGTAAATATTGGTACTACTATAACTATTAATAATATCCCCCGAAAGAGGCTTTTGAGGGAATTTGTCTTTTCATTTTCAATAAATTGTTCCCTGTCCTTTTCAATCAGCTCTTCCAGCTGTTCCATATCTGTTATTG
This sequence comes from uncultured Actinomycetota bacterium, assembly GCA_964534695.1. Lineage (GTDB taxonomy): Bacteria > Actinomycetota > Humimicrobiia > Humimicrobiales > Humimicrobiaceae > CAZBSE01. Next base: position 2,861 of record CAZHOY010000239.1, read on the forward strand.
TACCCGATTCAATCTGGGCCTGCCTTTCGGTAAGGCCATAAAAATAAGTACTTGGCTTTATATAATCCACAATACCGCTGTAGGTATATATGAGACCTATAATGAAAATTATCAGAGTAATAAGGCAGACTATGTAAAAATATATTTCTCTTACGTAAACCTTTCGGGCCACCTTTCCTCCTTTAAGTTTTTTAGTATTTATTTAAATAATGATAATCTTATTAGCTGGATTTTTCCATACCAGGACTTTAAAATTTAAAAAATGAAGGCTAAAATTGAAATACGTATATAATATCTCATTGTTCAACCGGTACTTTAATTCCATTTTTTAAGGATTTCTTAACCGCTTCCAAAATCTGTAGATCATTTAATGCCACCTCTG
>CAZHOY010000240.1:0-3221 GCA_964534695.1 uncultured Actinomycetota bacterium
AGTAGTCCATCTTGAGTTCCCAGGTAATCACCAAAAACAATAACATCCACAAACTCTCCAACCCCTTTTAAAGCAGCATCCAAAGTATTAAGATACCCTTCCATAATCTTATCAAACAATCGTGTTACTCCTTTTTTATCAAGATATAGGTCACATAAAAAATTTTCTAGCCCTCTTAAACTCATCCCTGCAAAGAGACTGCATCCTACTTCCAAAATAATGGCACGATCTGTTTTTTCATATAAATCTTTAATATTGTCTATAAATAATTTATACCCATTATTATTAAAGATATTTGTAGACCATGCAGGAGTGGGAATGGACCACATATCTTTAGCTAGATCATCATCATTGAATTCCTGGGGTATCCCAGGCAGATCCCCATATACATAATACGCATAGTCTGTATATAATGAATTTTTTGGTTTCTTACCCAAAACCAAGCCATCTTTATTTTTAAAAAGTACTGTTGAATTATTATCTATTTCAATATTTAAATATTTAGGTATCATGCATTTTGAACCATCATTTAATGTCCATTGTTTCCAATTACTATCCGATTTTAAAAACCCTCTGCCAGCATCTATTGTATCTATATGAAATAAATCTAATATTACATCTTCAGGATATGCCAGCTGTTGTACAAAATCATACATTCTGGCAAGGCTGCCATTTACTCCCAGTTTTTCCCTTAATTTGTTGTAGGCAATAGTTGCAATAGAAGACTCCCTAAATCCGCCAAAATCTATAGGGACTCTATCTGCTTCCTTATGATTTATAGCTAATCTTAGCCTCTCTTTTGAAATCATACTGACCTCTTACCCTAGTGTCTTTTCTCTAGAATCTCAATTGCCTCCCGGATTTCCTTTTCATTTCGTATGAAATCATGTTTCTTTAACCTTACGCTGATTCCCTTACAGATACTCTGTATCTTCTGCCTGTCATTCATGGGTATTTCCAGGCTGGTGAGACTGTATGGCAGCCCTAAGTCCCTGAACAGTTTTTCAATCATATCCAGTTCAGAAATAGGTAGCTTTTCTAAAATGATTTGAAGCAAAAGTCCCACAGCTACAAGTTCCCCGTGAAGGTTTTTCTTTCCATACCCTTCCATATTTAAAACATTTGCTATACTGTGAGCCCCCACAAGACCACCATTCTCAAAGAGCAGCCCACTGAGAAGGATAGTTGAAGTTATAACTTTTTCCACTGTTTCATTGGTCTCGTTCTGCTCGATACTTTTCTTAGCTTTAAGAGAATATTTAAGAAGAATCTGATAGTGTACATCCAGGAGGGGTTTTATAAAAAATACTGGTTTCCCTCCGAAAAAATTTTCCTCTCCCGATGCCAGAGAAGATAGTACTTCATATTTTCTAGAAATAGCATCACCTATGCCAGATATAAAGTAGCGAACCGGCGCTGAGGCGATTATTTCGCTATCAACCAGGACCAGATCAGGACTGAAAAAATTTTCTTCCACAACATGATTATTCTTCTCATCCGAGGCTACTGCCATATGGGATACAGCCGCATCAGTAGCAGCAATAGTAGGTACTATAATATTTCTTGTATTCAGTCTCCGTGTGATAAGTTTTGACATATCTACTGTCTTACCACCTCCGGCTCCTATGATAACTTCTACACTACTGACAGCTTTTATCTCCTCTGCGAGCATATCGGCTTTCTGAATCTGAATATTGCCGTCAAATTCTTTTATAAAAAAATCTACTCCTTCTTTTTTTAAATTTTGTTCTATTCTGTCTAGAAGAAAACTGGCCCCGGTGTCCAGCAATACACAGACCTTCTTTTTCTTGCTTATGAGAGAAACATATCTCCCCAGGTATCTAATTGAACCAGGCCCCTGGATATACCTTCCAGGAGACCCAAATATCAGTAGCTCCCCATTCTTCATATTCATCATCCTTTCCTTCTCCTTTAATTTAGATCTTCTATTTTATTTAACACTTAATTTATAAAACTTATTATTATGTTGCTGACTATGGCTTGGCTGGTTTAAATCTTCTATTATCAGCCCCTTAATGCTTTACCTCCAGGTCTCGATAAATTTTTTTAATTTCACTATGAATTTTCTTAAAAGTACTTATTATCTTCTGATACTTAAGATGATTCTCTTTACTGTATGATACTTTTAATCTGGGCTTTACAAATTTGGTTATAGCCTCTCTATAATTTTTAAATATTGAACTTCCCACTCCGGCAAGCATTGCTGCTCCTAGAGAAGCGTCACAATTTTCCAGGACAATAGCATCTGTTCCCAGAACATCGCAGACAATTTGACACCATAACTTGCTCTTTGAACCGCCACCTACAAGTATGTACTCTTTTAACTCACATTTTGACAAGTTCCTTAAAAGCTCAAAGGCGTCATTTTGACAAAAAGCTGTCCCTTCCAATACTGCTCGAGAAAAATGCTCCTTCCTGTGATTTGGTGTAATCCCCCAAAAAACCCCCTTAAGATAAGGATCCCAGTACGGGGAGCCGTTGACAAAAGGGTGAAAGAGAAGTCCGTCAGCTCCTATTGATGTTTTTGCTGCAGTATGTTCGATAATCTCATAAGGACTTTTACCTAACTTTTTTGCCTCCATGGATTCTTCATTACAAAAAGTGTCTTTAAACCAACGATAGGACTGGCCAAATGAATGAACCCCTACTTCGACTATATACCTACCAGGAATGCAATGCGCACTGCAAAAGCAGACTTCTTGTTCATCCAAAACTGCATTATTCATTACCAGTGAGGTACTCCCCGCTGTTCCCATTCTTGTTACCCATTGATATGGCTCAGTTATACCGGATGCTAAATTATCTGCAGATAAATCAGAAGCACCTGCAACTACTGGTGTACCTTCGCTTATTCCTAATTCATTAGAGGCTTCCCTGCAAACATTACCAACTATTTGAGAAGATGGGACAACTTTGGGTAGCTTATCTATTGGAAATCGTATCATCTCACAGATCTTGTTGGACCATTTTAGTTTGACAAGATCAAAAAGCATTGTAGCTGATGCATCCGAATAATCTGTAAACCAACTCCTTGTCAATCTAAACCTTATATAATCTTTCGGTAACTGAAGCTGATACATCTGCTTCCATATAAGAGGCTCATTTTCACGTAACCAGAGAAGTTTGGGTAAAGTAAATGATTGATTAATAGGAAGATAGGTGATTTGGCTGATTTTTTTACCAAAATTTTTCTTGAGCCA
>CAZHOY010000241.1:0-3206 GCA_964534695.1 uncultured Actinomycetota bacterium
AATATTTTATGCTTGGAGGAAGTTAAACTGTAAACACCAAGCTTAGATAGTACAGTTAAAGCAATAAAATGATAAATTTTCTAAATATATAAGAAGGGTATAGGATAATGAAAAAATTAATAGATTTTAAAGATATAGAAAGAGCAAGAAAGTTATTGGGTTTGGGTGAAACGACAAATATGCAGGAAATCAGGGAAAAATATAGAAAACAATCATTAAAATATCATCCAGATAGGCATAATAATAGTTTAAAGAAAAAAGAATATGAAGAAAAAATAAAAGAAATTAATAATTCATATGAAATTCTTATGAACTATTGTAAAAAATATCCTATTTCTTTTAATATCGGAAAAGTTAAAGAAGTTGAAGAAGGAGAATATGAAAGGCAGCATCTTAAAAGATTTTTTTATGGCTGGTGGGGTGATATGGATTAGTGCCGAAAACAGAACCTTTCGAAAAATATACAGATCGATATGAAAATTGGTTTGAAAAAAATAAGTATGTATATCAATCTGAGATTAATGCTATCAGGGAAATTTTACCTTATTTTAAAAGTGGCATAGAGATTGGTGTGGGAAGTGGCAGATTTGCTGAGCCTCTGGGCATTAAGTTTGGAATTGAACCTTCATATGAGATGAGAAAGATTGCACAAAGCAGAGGGATAGAAGTAGTAGACAGTATTGCTGAAAATCTTCCTTTCAAAGATTGTAGTTTTGATTTAGCTTTAATGGTGACTACCCTTTGCTTTTTGGATGATGAAAAAAAAGCTTTTGCTGAGATACATAGAATATTGAAGCCAGGTGGTTATTTTATTAATGGTTTTGTGGATAGAAATAGTAAAGTTGGAAGGATATATCAAAAAAATAAACAAAAAAATGTTTTTTATAGAGAAGCAATTTTCTTTACTACAGAAGAAGTGGTAAAGATATTAAAAGAGACTGGTTTTAAAAATTTTGAATTCAGACAAACAATTTTTAGTGCTCTTGATAAGATAAATCAGGTAGAAAAGATAAAAGAAGGGTATGGAGAAGGCTCTTTTTTAGCTGTAAGGACAAAAAAATAAGAAATGGTTTGTTTTGGTAATTAATATAAATTTTTACCACTTTTATTAAGAATAACAGTATAAATATTGAAAGGATAATTATTATGAAGCTACATCTGGAATGTGTACCCTGTTATATAAGACAGGCTCTCGAAGCAGCAAAGATGGCAACGAATGATAGTAAATTACATGAACAAATTTTAAGAGAATCTTTAATTGCGGCATCTGAATTTGATGCTGATGGTATTGGTTTTATTCTCCAGACAAAAATTAAGGAAGTTATGGAAAAAATATTACCGGCAACGGATCCTTACAGGGAAGTGAAGGAGAAATATAACCGCATAGCTCTCGGCCTGGCAGATGATTTAAAAGAGATAATAAGAAATTCAAAAAATCCATTTGAAACCAGTCTTAGAATATCACTGGCGGGTAATATTATTGATTTTGGTCCGGCTGCAGCCTTGAACGAAAAAATTTTAAGGGAAGCAATAGAAAAGTCTTTGTCACAGAGCCTGGATAATGAAAAAGTTAAGTTGCTTCAAAAAAATATTAATGATGCAGAAAGGATTTTATTCATAGGCGATAACGCAGGGGAAATAGTGCTGGATAAAATTTTTATAGAGAATTTGCCCAGGGAGAAAATTACTTATGTAGTAAGAGGGGGCCCTGCTCTAAATGATGTCACTATGGAAGATGCAAAGATGGTTGGTATGATAGATTTTGTTAGAGTAATAACTACTGGTCTGAATATGGCTGCTGCTATACTTCCTTTTTGCTCGACTAATTTTTTAGATGAATATAAAAAGGCAGATCTAATTATATCCAAAGGCCAGGGGAATTACGAAGCATTGTGTGATGAAGACAAAAATATTTTTTTTCTGTTAAAGATAAAATGTCCCGTAATAGCTGAAAATTTTAATGGTAAATATAAAGTAGGAGATATAGTAATAGATAGAATTGGTTAATTTTGTATATTTATGCTTACTGATATCTAATATTGGTGATTTAAACTAGTTTTATTTTACTCTTATTAAAGAAATTAAAAGAGCTTGCCTTCTTGTTTTAAATGTGTTACTTCATTAAAAAAAAGTAACACTAAGCAAGGAGGAGTGATATGCACATACCCGATGGATTTGTAGATCTCAAAACAGCAATTTCTACCGGTGTGATCTCTGCAGGAGGACTGGCTGCGGCAATTTATAAGGTAAAGAGTTACTTTAAGGCCAAGGTTATCGCACTGATGGGAGTTATTAGTGCCCTGATTTTTGCCCTGCAGATGATAAACTTTACCATACCGGGAGGAACTTCCGGACATCTTCTGGGGGAGCTCTTGCGGCAATAGTGCTGGGTCCCCATGCAGGAGTCATAGTAGTGGCAGTTGTTTTAATTGTGCAGGCGTTTATTTTTATGGATGGCGGGGTGGTTGCTTTAGGCTCCAATATCTTTAACATGGCCATTATCGGGGTTTATGGCTCTTATCTGATTTACTGGCTGATATGTAAAATATCAAAATCAAAAGTTGCTTTTTTCACTGCCGTTGCGCTGGCTTCATGGCTTTCAGTGGTAGTTGCTTCTTTCTTTGCTGCGCTTGAACTGGGGATTTCGGGTACCTATGCTATGGGAGTTACATTAAAAGCAATGACCGTAGTCCATACCATAAACGGAATTGGAGAAGCAAAAATAACTCTTGCAGTAAATGCCTATATAAATAAAGTAAGGCCGGACCTTATATTAACCAGGAAAGGAGATATAAATGACAGATAGAAAGAATTATATATTTGTACTGACAGGAGTAGCTGTTGCTCTTATAATTGCTATGTTTGTATCTGTTTTTGCATCGTCTTTTCCCGATGGTCTGGAAAAGGTGGCCGAGAATCTCGGATTCATAGATAAAGCGGAAGAAATGGCTCCGGAAGGTATTTTCTTGATCCCCGATTATGCTGTGGGCGGTGTGGAAAGTGAGCTGTGGCAGACATCCCTGGCAGGACTCTCGGGAGTACTTATCATTATGGCTGTTTTTGGAAGAGTATATTTGATTTATAGATCTACAGGTAAAAAACAGTAGTTTTTTATAAAAATAAAAACAGATTAAATTTATTGGGCAGTATTTTAGGCATCAGAGAAAAAAGACCTGCATTACAGATATCCCGTAAGCAGGAGGCTG
>CAZHOY010000242.1:0-3186 GCA_964534695.1 uncultured Actinomycetota bacterium
CTTTATGGGCATTATATATAATGAGGCTCTCCCCTTCCTGCCTGTATATCTTCTTAAGCTCAACTACCGGAATTACTCTTGAGCCTATCATATCACTAAGGACATTGCCGGGACCCACCGAAGGCAGTTGGTCCACATCACCCACAAAGATAACGCAGGTTTCAATCTTTACCGCCAAAAGTAAATTCTTCATTAATGTTATATCCAGCATTGAAGCTTCGTCTATTATGACCACATCCGTATTAATGGGGTCTTTTTCGTTTTTTAAAAATTTATTTAATTTCGGATTATAATTCAGAAGCCTGTGTATGGTTTTTGCCTCTTTACCTGTTGTTTCGTATAACCTTTTGGAAGCCCTACCCGTTGGGGCACCCAGAAGGACGCTCTTGTTTTCCTTTTCAAAAATTTTAATAACAAAATTTAAAATGGTGCTTTTGCCCGTACCGGGACTCCCGGTTATTATTAGAATTTTTTCAGTTACAGCCTTAAGTATGGCTTCACTCTGGATATTATCCAGAATTATCCCATACTCATCCGCCAGATTCTTTATCAAATGGTATATATTATCCTTACTGCCAGCCTTTACCTTATACTCTCTTTCATCGTTTAAAAGAGACTTTATTTTCTGACTCACATACTTCTCAGCATTATAAATACTGGTTATATATATTTTATTTATATCATCCTTTATAACTGTTATTTTCCCTTCACCTTCGAGTTCACCCACAGCAGTGGTAACTTTCCCCAATTCTATATCCAAAAAATTTTCCGCCACTTCTATAAACTGTTCATAGGGATAATAGCAGTGTCCCTGGTCTTCTGCACTTTGCAGCAAATGAATTACTCCTGCCTTGGCCCTGAACAGGGAATCTTTCTTTATACCTGCTTTCAGTGCGATTTTATCTGCAGTCTTAAAGCCTATCCCAAATATATCCTCGGACAATTTGTAAGGGTTTACCTTTATAACATTTATGGAATTATTTCCGTAATAATTATAGACTTTTACGGCAAAGTTGCTGCTTATACCGTAAGACTGCAGGAAAATCATAACTTCCCTTATCTTTTTATTTTTCTGCCATGATTCCAGTATTAATTTTATTCTTTTTTTGCCGATGCCATCTATCTCGCCCAGTCTTTCCGGTTCCCCGTCCAGTACGTTCAAAGTATTCATCTTAAAATGGGAAACTATTCTTTTTGCCATAACGAGACCAATGCCTTTTATCAAACCAGAGCCCAGATAATTTATAATTCCTACAGCAGTATCCGGTGCTGCAGTTTCAATACTCTCAATTTCAAACTGCTGTCCATAATTTTTATTAAAAATCCACTTTCCGGTTACTTCAAGCCTTTCACCGCATTGAAGCTCAAAGGCATTTCCAACTATGGTGGTTAAATTATTATTATCATCCTGCCTTAATCTTCCAACCATATACCCGGTCTCGGAATTTTTAAAAATAATCTTTTCTAAAACTCCTCTTATTTTAAGGCTTTGGTCACTCATTTTGAGGTTAAAGGGGGTTATTTGTGATTTTAAATTTCTCTAGAAATTTATGTATATCATCTAGTGATATTTCTTCTTTTTTATAATCTTTTCTGTATTCAACATCAATTATTTTACTCTCCAGAAATTTTTTCCCTATAATAAATCTGACAGGGGTACCTATCAGATCCGAATCCTTAAACTTAATTCCCGCACTTACATCCCTGTCGTCATAAAGAACCTCTGCATTCAGTTCTTTTAAAATCCTATATACACTATCGCCTGCCTGTGATAATTTTTCATTTTTTGAGGTGGTATTGATAATATTGATTTTAAACGGAGCAATAGAAAGGGGCCATATAATTCCCTTATCATCATGCAGCTGTTCGATTACTGCTGCCAGCATTCTGCTTATACCTATTCCGTAGCAGCCCATTACCAGTGATTTTAACTTTCCATCAGTATCCAAAAATTTTGCACCCAGCCTATCACTGTATTTTTTTCCCAGCATAAATATATGGCCTATTTCAATTCCTTTTTCGAATTTCAATTCTGCCCCGCAGCTTGTACACTTAACACCGGTAACACCCTGTACATTAACTTCTTCTACAGCTTTTAGGTTCGGGGATCCACTCATTTTCTCTTTTTTTTCAATACCCCCTTTAGCAAGTTTCGACATCTCGTAATTTGCCGAATAACCGCAGTTATCACAAAAAATTAGCTTTTCTTCACCATTTTCGGCAGATACTATGAATTCATGTGAAAATTTACCTCCAATAAGTCCTGTCTCGGCTTCAACTACCTTATACCTGAGGCCGATTCTCTCAAGTATTTTACAGTAGGCATTATACATTTTCTCATAAATCAGTTTTGAATCATCATCATTTCTGCAAAAACTATAGGCATCTTTCATAATGAACTCTCTGGCTCTTAACAATCCATACCGCGGTCTTATTTCATCTCTAAACTTGACCTGTATTTGATATAGGTTTACAGGCAGATCCTTATACGACTTTATGTCCAGATATGCCATATAAGTAATTAATTCTTCATGAGTCGGCCCCAGACAAAACTCCCTCTGGTTCCTATCTTTTAACCTGAACATATCAGGACCGTATTCCTTCCATCTCCCCGACTTTTTCCATAAATCCGAAGGTTGCATTACCGGTAAGAATAGCTCGACAGCGCCTGCATTGTTCATTTCCTCTCTTACTATCCCTTCAATTTTTTTCAGCACCTTAAAGCCCAGAGGTAGGAAGGAATAAATTCCTGAGGCGACTTTTCTGATAAGTCCTGCTCTCAGAGCCAGAGAATGACTCGGTATTTCAGCTTCGCTGGGTTCCTCTTTTAAAGTAGGTATAAAAAATTGTGAAAATTTCAATTCAAGCTCCTTTTTTTGTGTTTAAACTAATTTTTCCAATTCTTTTTCAAATTCTTCCATTGCCATATTTTTATCTACTCTTTTTATTATTTTACCCTTCAGAAAAATCGCAGCTTTAATTCTGCCAAAAGCTATTCCGAGGTCCGCGTCCCTTGCCTCTCCGGGACCGTTTACAATGCAGCCCATCAGTGCCAGCTTTAAACTCTTTTTAACACCTGCAGTCAGCTTCTCAACCGTATGCACCATTTGCTTTAAATTTTCAGTAGTCCTTCCGCATGTGGGACAGGAAATAATGTCTACTCCCTTTTTCCTTAAGTTAAGACTG
>CAZHOY010000243.1:0-3177 GCA_964534695.1 uncultured Actinomycetota bacterium
CTGATATTCCTGCGGCTTCTCTGTTTATAGCTGTAATCTACTTTACTCTTTTTCTTTTTATCTTTTTTCATTTTTTCGTAAAATTTCTACCGGCTGTTTTAAAACATTTATAAACCTGCTGACTTTATATATATCTTTTTTCCCCGGATAAGCCTCCAATTTGGATGATGCATCCACACCAAATGGTTTTACGGTTCTTACCGCTTCTCCTACATTTTCAGCGTCAAGCCCGCCGGATAATATAACCGGTACCCGGCCGCAATAATTTTTTATAATGTCCCACCTGAAGGATTTTCCTGTTCCGCCGTAAACATCTTTCCTATAGCTATCCATCAAAATAAAATCCACAAATTTTTCTAACTTGCTTATCTTTTCATATACCTTTTTTACATATAACTTATCCTTATGATTAACCCTTATTGACTTTATAATATTTATATTTCCAGTCCTCTCCATTAAATCCTTTAAGTAATATCCGTCCTCATCCCCCGAAAGCTGAATGAAATCCAACCCCAAGCTTTCAGAATCCTCTATAACCTTTCCGACTTCTTCATTTACAAACACCCCCACTGCTGAAATCTTTTTCTTCCTGCTCCGCAGGATTTTAATTATTTTCCCTGCTTCCGCTGCTTTAATTCTCCTGGGGCTGTCGGTGGACAGGATGAATCCCATTGCATCAACTTTTAGCTTTGATATTTCTTCTGCATCTTCCAGATTGGTAATCCCGCATATTTTTACCCACACCATATTCCGGTCTCCTTACGTATATTTAACCTTTTGCTTCCGTATACCTTACAGTAATTTTTCCTGCTTGAGCTCCATCTCCATATTGCTTAAAGTCTCCTCTAAATTTTTGCTGGCCATAAAATATCCGCCGATTAAAAAAGTATTTATACCGCTAAAGAATAAATTTTTAATATATTCAATACTTTCCACTCCGCTCTCGCAAACAAAAATTTTATGTTTCAAATCTCTTTTCCGGACGTAACTCAAAAGATTGTAGATGGTCCTGCTGTCAACACTCATGTTGCCTAAATTACGGTTATTTATGCCTATAAATTGTGCCCCTATATCCAATGCCTTATCCAGCTCCTTTAAGCTGTGTACCTCAACCAGTACATCAAGACCCAGACTGACCGCTGAATTGAAAAGCTTCTTCAATTTCTTCTTCCCCAGGATGGAACTGATAAGGAGGATGCAATCCGCACCAAGTACGGCACTCTGGTAAATCTGGACCTCGCTGAAAATAAAATCCTTTCTTAACACCGGCAGTTCTGAGCTTTCCTTAACTATTTTTATATTCTCCGGATCACCTTTAAAATATAACGGCTCGGTAAGAACAGAAATCCCGCAAATAAAATTTTTAAACTTATCATAAATAACTGCCGTCTGTTTAACATCAATCCGGCTGTTTATAATTCCTCTGGAGGGAGAAGCCTTTTTTATCTCTGCAATTATATTTATCTTCCCTGCTGTTATATTTCTTAAGAAACTCCTTCTTTCTTTACCAGAGTTTTTTAAAAAAGATCCCTTCCGGTCCTGATTTCTGCTCATCCTTTTTATTTCTTCTTTTTTTGAAATTAAAATCTCTTTCAGGTACTTCAAATCTCTCCTCTTCTTAAAAATATATTGTCCGGTTATTATATAAGCCGGCTGCTAACCGGTTCTCCTACTGGTAAATTTTATTAATTTTTCTAATTTCTCATACGCCCTTCCGCTATCAATAGAATAGGCGGCTAAATCTACAGCCTCGGATAAGGAGTCAGCCTTTTTGCCCGAAACTATAGCAGCCGCTGCATTTATAACAGCGGAATCTCTCCTTGCACTCTTTTCAACTCCTGTAAGAATATCAATCAGAATCCCGGCATTTAATTTTGCATCTCCGCCTACCAGATCTTCAATATCCGATTTTGCAAAGCCCAGTTCCCGGGGATCGAATATATATTTACTGACTCTGCCATCTCTCAGCTCGGCAATTGAACTTTTACCCGAGACAGAGAGCTCATCCAGTCCTTCCTCGCTGTTAACCACAAATGCCCTCTCCACACCTATATTTTTTAAGGTATTTATCATAATATCTACCAGATTTTTGTCAAATACACCCAGTATACGACCGCTTGCCATTGCAGGGTTGGTAAGGGGACCCAGAATGTTAAACACAGTTCTTATGCCCATATCTTTTCTTGCTCTGGCCACATATTTCATAGCTGTATGCGCCTTAGGGGCAAAAATAAAACCTATGCCTATACTATCCAGGCAGCTGGAGACCTCGCTGCATTCAAGATTTATATTTACTCCCAGTTCTTCCAGGACATCGGCACTTCCGCTTTTACTGGATACGCTTCTATTGCCGTGCTTTGCAACAGGCACTCCCGCCCCTGCGGCTATAAATGCAGCAGTAGTTGAAATATTAAAAGTATTCAGGCCGTCACCCCCTGTTCCGCAGGTATCTACAATATTTTTATGTTTGCTTTTCACTTTTATAGCCTTATCCAGCATGGCCCTTGAAAAACCGCTCACTTCATCAATTGTCTCTCCTTTCATCTTTAATGCCACCAGAAAAGCTGCAATCTGGCTGTCATTGGCACTTCCACTCATTATAAATTCCATGGCCTTATATGCTTCTTCCTGGTTAAGATTTATTCTATTTAAAACTTTTTCCAAAAAAGTTTTCATTCCATAAACCTCCCTGCATGTTTTATTATTTTTTAAAATCTCCCATATAGTTCATTTAAATAATCTAATAGCCTTAAAAAGAGCAGCTGCCTTATTTACAGTCTCATTGAATTCATTTTCGGGCTCGGAATCATACACTATCCCGGCGCCTGCCTGAATATAAGCTATACCGTTTTTTATAATAGCTGTTCTAATGGTGATGCAGCTGTCAAGATTACCGTCATAGCCAAAATATCCCACAGCCCCGCCATACGGCCCCCTGCTGTCAGGTTCCAGCTCGCTTATAATCTGCATTGCCCTTATTTTTGGGGCTCCGGATAGCGTTCCTGCCGGAAAAACGCTTATTAGCGCATCGTATATTGAATTATTCTTTTCCAGGGTTCCTTCCACTTTTGATACCAGATGCATAACATGGGAATATTTCTCCACGCTCATATACTTTCTAACCTTTACGCTTCCATACCGGCATACTCTCCCCAGATCATTGCGGGAAAGATCGAC
>CAZHOY010000244.1:0-3167 GCA_964534695.1 uncultured Actinomycetota bacterium
TAGAAAAGATTTTTGAAATTCTTATATAAAGAAGAAATAAATAAAGCTTGTATGATAGCAGCAGAAGAGGCTTCAAAATGTATTGATATTGAAGCAGCCCAAGAACTTGGTGTTAATAAATTATCAGAAAATTACTCTGGTATACTTTATGAGTATTTTTACAAAAATTATGAAGGCACAGATAACTGTAATGTTAATTATCTGAATTATAATGTAATGGATAGTATTGATAATCCCAAATACATAGAGGTATATTGCGAAGCAGATGTTAAATGTTTCTTTTTAAAAATGATCTCTATTGAGAATATAATCATTCATACCAGAGCTAATGGTAGATTAAGAAGAATAAAGTAGATTACTTATACCTTGATGCCAAATAGATAATAATAAAATAGACACTCGGGTGTTTTTTATACCGTATATTTTCAAATTCTTCCTGTGGTAGATGCCCCAGAAAGGATGCAGTCTTTTCTGGTTGTAAATTTTACTGATAAGGTGCGGGATTCTATTGTTGACTCCAATTTTAACCCAGATACAGCTACAGGTAGTTAATGGTTTATGTATTTAACCCGATATATTAAATACTTGACTTAATTAATTATCGGGTTAAAATATGATTATGATAAAGAGATTATTACTAGGTGAAATAAAATCACATTTATCAAACAAGGAATTCAGTTTGATAATCGGTCCAAGGCAGTCAGGAAAAACAACTTTGATGCTGCTGCTAAAAGACTATTTGCTTAAGAAGGGTGAAAAAGTTGTTTTTCTAAACCTTGATGTTGAGTCAGACAGGATACATTTTTTATCCCAGGAAAGACTGATAAGTAAAATTAAGCTTGAACTAGGGCGGAATAAAGGTTTTATATTTATTGATGAGATTCAACGAAAAGAAAACGCAGGATTATTTCTAAAGGGAATTTACGATATAGGGTTACCCTATAAATTTATAATTTCTGGTTCAGGTAGCCTTGATCTTAAGGAAAAAATTCATGAATCACTGGTGGGACGTAAAAGAATTTTTGAATTGACTACTGTGAATTTTAAAGAATTTGTTAATTATAAAACAGGGTATAGCTATGAAGATCGACTGGGTGATTTTTTTAAGGTTGAAAATGAAAAAGCAAAAGAACTATTGAATGAATACTTACATTTCGGAGGATATCCCAGAGTAATTACCGCAGGGTCCATTGTAGAGAAGAAAAAAGAGATGGATGAAATTTATCAAAGTTATATTGAAAAGGATATTTCATATCTTCTGAATATCCAAAAAACTGAGAAGATATCAAATCTTGTTAAACTGCTTGCATATCAGATAGGAAGAATAGTAAATTATTCTGAAATTTCTAATACACTTAATTTATCTGTTGAAACTGTAAAGAAATATTTATGGTATCTTGAAAAGACTTTTATAGTAAATAGAGTTACCCCTTTTTACAGAAATGCAAGAAAAGAGATTACTAAATCACCGGTTTATTATTTTCATGACATAGGATTTAAAAATTATTCATCAGGACTATTTACGGGTTTTGGTGAAATTATTGAAGCAGGTTTTGTCTTTCAGAATTTCATTTTTAACATTTTAAGGAATATTTATTCTGAAAATTCTATATCTATTAATTTTTGGAGAACACTTGATAAAGCAGAAGTGGATTTTATAATTTCAGGTGGAAAAAGGTTTATACCTGTAGAAGTCAAATATAGAGTTTTAAAGTCTAAAAAGGTTGGCAGGTCTCTTAGAAGTTTTATAACAAAATACAATACAAGAAAAGCATTTATTGTAAGCTCTAACTATAAAGATCAAATTAAAATAAATAACACTGATGTTGTGTTTCTGCCATATTATGAATTATGGAAAATAAATGATTCAATCTTTTTTGACCGTGAATGAGTAAAGTACATAGCTTGTAAACTCATTAAATCTTATAAATAATACACATTTTATTTAACAATAAAATTTTAATGCTATTTAATTCACCATTCATACAAAGCACGGATTTTTTTAGCTGTATAGTAAAAACAAAATTTAGAACCTCTATAATATTATTAATGGGTTTTTATTGACTTTATATCATATATGATATATGTAAAAGGTTTGGAAATATAGTTTTAAAAAATATTAAGTATAAAGTATTTAATAAGGAGCAAAATAGTGATGAAATGGAAAGAGGCTAAGAAAATAATAAATAGGGATCCGGAAGTCTTGGAAGAATTAAAAATTCTTGGGCCGGAGTATAAAATTATTAATCAGCTAATTACTTTAAGAAAAGAAAGAAAGCTAACCCAAAGGGAATTTGCTGAGTTAATTGGCGATAAACAATCAAATATTTCCAGGCTTGAAAGCGGAAATTATAATCCTACCATAGCTAAATTAAAAAAAATAGCTGATTGTCTGGATAAAAGACTGGATATAAAATTTGTTAATAAGGTGCACTAACCAATATTGACCTTTTTAGTGTTATTTTTAATTTGAGATATAAAAAAAGATAGGGCATTGGGTAGTATTTACCCAATGTGCCTATCTCAGAAATCTATTAATACTTTAATAATTATTATTGAGTAATCCTCTTACTCCACCGAGAATTCTACAGTATCAATCAGTTCATTGTTTAAGAAGATTATTGCGTTGTATCTTCCGGATGGAAAACCTTCTGCAACGGTTATACTGAAGCCAATATATCCCGAGCCATCTTCATCTGTATTAAAATCAGTAGTATTTATTTCCTCTCCGGTTTCCAGGTAATTCCATTTAACGGTCAGTTTATCTTCTGTAGTTATGTTTTTAACTTCAACTGATGCATAGATGATCGTGGTTCCTGATTGAAAGGTGGTGGTAGGATCTACCGGCTTATAGTCACTGTCAACATTTTTACAAACGGTAATACTTTCTACTTCAACCGGACCCAGTGTACATCCTATAAGTGACGCAATAACAAATACTGTAGCAGTGATAAAGATGATTGTCTTGATTTTCATATTCAAATCCTTTTTATATAATTTCTAAGAGTTGTTCTTAAGCTAAAATAATAGAAGAATTTTCTGTTTTTGTAAATGAGGAGCATAATAATATTGAAGTATGCAGGATTATAGGTTATAAATAGATACAAATGGGAAGGGATTTTTATGGAAAATGGTGATAAGAGAGAAAAATTAAAAGAGTTTTATTT
>CAZHOY010000245.1:0-3152 GCA_964534695.1 uncultured Actinomycetota bacterium
ATTTATCCCTTTACAACCTTAAACGCATCTTTTAAGTATTTTTAGATTATAACTCGGCTTACAAGCTAACTCTGTAGATTCTGTAGCTTTCGGGAAGAATAAAAATCAAAATTCATAGCTAAAATTTGGCCTAAAATCAAGTTAAATTGTACGTTGTTATAATACACAAAATTTTAAAATATTAAAATAATCTTTTAAAGTTGGTACAATATCTATAGATTAAAATTATAGAAAAACAATTTTATATATTAATTTGATTTTTAATGAAAAAATAAAATAATATGATTATTTCATATTGGTTATTTTTAAAAATTTTCAAAGATGGATTGACATTTTGGACTGCATTAATGGCTATTGCTGTGATTGTTTCATGCAATCTTTGCAATAAAAAAATATAATCAATATCTAAAAGAAAAACAGGAAAATTATTTTAATGAAAGGCAAGCACTATGTATTGGAATATTAGTTGAGTTCAAAAGAAACGAGAACCTATTAAAAGCTATAAAAGATCGTGGCATTATTATGATAAATGATTTAAATTGTATCGAAGAAAATTTTTATCAAACATAGATAAGCTCTCTTACCTCACCAGGATACTTCAAGTAGGTGGCAAGCTTACTCCAGTCATCTCTTTAGAATTTTAAGGATTAAGGAATATTTCTTATCTCATCTTTCTTCCAGATTATTGAGCTCAAATAATACCACTTTCTCGTTTTTCACCTTGTATATTTTATTAAGACCAGTGATAAAGGCCTTTATATCCTTATATTGGACAAAAAATTATAAAAAATTTTCACGTTTAATATCCTGCTCCATCAACACCACAAACAGTACAGCCCTTATCTTTATCAAGTTTGTCAATTTTTACAGAATCCACTTTAATAGTAATTTTTTTATCCAATCTAGGTTGATTACTTTGTTTATCTTCCGTATTAATCATTTTCTTCACCTCCTTTGATAATAAATATAAAATAATAGATAATCAATAATTCTTACTAGAGATTAAATTAAAAGTATTTTTTATATCTTGGCATTTTTGTTTAATTTCCCCAGTTTTTGTAAAAATTTTTTTATAGAAAGGACAAATGTTACAAATCAATAGAGCTTCGCAATTTTTACAAATATCATCTAAAATTAATGCTTTTCCTCTAAGTAAATTTAAAGTTTTAAATTGTTCCATGAAGGGAATTTTATTATTATATTTTAAATACTTATCCCTAAACATGATACAAAAACATAGTTTTAGGTCAACTGTAATAAAGCATTCTGATATACCAACCTTACAAAAGTATTCACCTTTATCTGTAAGATTTTTTCTAAAAGCTTTTTCACTCTTAAACATATTATAAATTTTTTTTATATCATTGTTTAAGTTAGAAAAATGACTTAGGTTATTATCATCAACCTGATGATTTTTAGGGCGAAGATCCCCATTTAGTCTTGGGACTATTAAAGTATTAATATTTTGCATAATATCTTTTTCCCCGCAAAAATTTTTCATTAAATCTAGACTTCTGTAATTATTTTTTAATACCACAGATTGAATGGTAAAATTTATTTTATTATCCACCAACGCTTCAACAGCAACTAAGAATTTCTCATAATTATTGCCATTTCCAGTAATATTTTTATATTCCTCTCTAGATGCTCCATATTGACTTAATTTTATCATCTTAGGAGGATATTTTTTGAATAATTCTATAAATTTTAAAAGAAGTGAACCATTGCTAACAATGGATACAATAAACCCCTTTTTCTTTGAATACTCATAAATTTTATGAAAATCACTTCTTAAAGTGCATTCTCCGCCTGTAAACCACAAAAATAAAACACCATTTTCATATAAATTATCTATTAAGCTAATGATTTGTTTATATGATGGTTCTTTCAATTGTCTCAAAGGTTTTGCATAACAATGAATACATTGAAAATTACATTTTCCTGTAAGTTCTATGCCAACTTTTAAAGGATAAACAGTATTTAAACAATAATCATATGATTTGTTTTTTTTGCTAACACGGTTATCATTAATTTCTAAAAATTTTTTATATATCAAAGGTACTAATTTGTGTTGAATTAAATCTATTTTATTATTTATATATTTAATATTTCCCCTTAGAATAATTGCTTTTTCTTTTAAATAAGAAACACTAGGGTCGATTAACCATAGTTCTTGATTAATATTTCTTATAATCACTCTTTTTAGATATAAGAGAAACTCCTTGGGGTATTTGGTTTGCCCCTCATTTTGGAAGGTTTGAGAAAATGTACTTAATTTAATTAAAGTATTTTGAAATTCATTTAGGAAATTTTTATCATTTTTTTCATTTTCCATAGTATTAGATAATTAATGTAATACAAACCATTTTATTTTTAGCTATATTAGTTATCTTTTAAAAAATACTAATAAATATGTAATATGAAATTATATTAATTATATCAAACATCTGTTCGTATTTCAAAATAAAGTATCTAAAGCAGTTTTGCTAATGTAAAATTTTTTAACATCAATATGTAATAAATAGTATTAACTAATTGTTGTTTAGTCAACATTATGTTATATTATAAAAGTTAACAAATACTAATATTTTATTTAAAAGTAAGTACTTTTAGAGAAGAGCTTTTTATGAAAAGAAGAAAAATAATAAATATAGTCCTAGTCTCATGTATAGTAATTGGAATAGTTTTTGTAATTAAGTTTAACATGATTAACAAAATAGAAAATAAAATTTACCATCAAAAAATAAAAAATGAGACTAATGAGAAATATCCTGACAAGACTGAAATAATTACAGAAACGTTTAAAGATAAAGACGGCAATAAAGTAGTGGTTGAGATGAGAAAAATAGTTGTAAAAGATGAAGAAACAGGTGAAGAGGTAGTAATGTATGAAGATACAGCAGAACCTAAAATAATACATGATTATATGTATAAAGGAACAGTAGAAAAAATTGAGAATAGTAAAGTTTATTTTACGGTGCATGAGGAATCCAAAAATGGAAGTTATTTTTGTGAAGATGTCAAAGATTACCAGATTATTTTTGACCTCAGTAGCTATAACACTGAGATTGATACAGGTGTGGAGTATTTTGTCTGTGATCATATAACCTTAGATTTTAAAGACCTGGACAGCATAAAGGATATAGAAAAAC
>CAZHOY010000246.1:0-3122 GCA_964534695.1 uncultured Actinomycetota bacterium
ATGGAAAATAAATATTTATTGATTATTGATTGTTTTGAAAGAATACCTTGTAATCCTTGTGAAGACATATGTCCTAATAAAGTTATTACGGTAGGGAGTCCAATTACAAATATCCCAAAAATTCAAAACTCAAATCAATGTATTGGTTGCGGGATGTGTGTGGCATGTTGTCCAGGACAAGCAATATTTTTAGTTAACTCAGAATACTCTAAAAAAAAATGTGCTATTACTTTTAGTTATGAATTTAATAAAAAGTTTAAAATTAATCAAAACGTAGTTGCTGTAGATAAAGATGGTAAAAAAGTCTGTAGAGCAAAAATAATATCTTTAAAGGTTAATAAAAAGTTTGATAAAACTATTTTGATTACATTATTAATTCCAAAAGAAAAATATAGACTAGTAAAAGAGATAAAAATAGAATGATAGAAGAAAATATAATAATATGCAGATGCGAAAACATAAGTTTGGCAGAAATAAAAAATGCAATCAAAAAAGGTGCTAGAGACATTTCAAGTGTTAAAAAAATAACTCGTGCAGGAATGGGAAGATGCCAGGGTCATACATGTGAGTATTTGATTAAAAAAATTATTGATTCAGAAATTAAAAATATAAATATTGATATCTTAAAAAAAAGACCACCAATAAGACCAATTAAATTAATAGAGATAGCAGGAGTTAAAAATAAAAATGGAAAATGAAAATTTTGATGTAATTATAATTGGAGCTGGAGTAATTGGATTGTGTGCAGGATATTATTTATCAATTAAAAATATTAAGGTATTAATATTAGAAAAAGATTTTATAAATTCAGGTTCGACAGGAGCTTGTCAATGTAATTTGTTTATAGGAAGTAATTTACCAAGTAAGATTGATAATATGTTATTTGATAGCTTAAAAGAGTATGAGATATTAAATAAAAAACTACCAATGGATTTTGAGTATAAGAAATGTGGGAGCTTATTATTAGTTAGTACTGAAAGTCAATTAAATTTAGTAAGAGATTTTAAAGAAAAAAGAGATTTAATTTTTATTAATAAAAAAGATATTGATAAAAATTTTATTTCAGTTTCAGATAATGTAATAGGTGGTATTTTTTGCAAAGAGGATGCGTCAATTAATTCATTAAAATTTACAGATTCTATTAGAGCTGAAATTATAAAGATGAATTCTAAAATAAAGTTTTATGAAGAGGTTCTCGGTATAAAAAAATGTAAGAATTTTTTTAAAGTCATTACAAATCTAGGTAAATATAATTCTGAAAAGATTATAAATTGCGGAGGAATATTTTCACCAAACATAGCAAAAATGTTAAATGAGAAAATACCTATAATTCCATCCAAAGGCCATGTGATGGTTTCAGATAAAAGTAAATTAAAAACAACAGTATCAATAAGAGAATTTAGTGACATATGTTTAAATAATGCTAAAGCTGAAGGCGATATAACTATAAAATTTGTTTTTCAGAAAACTAGTTCTGATAATATTCTTATTGGCAAAAGTGAGGAAATAGGTAATTGCAAAGATAATATTTCAATGGATATATTAAAAGAAATATCGAATAGGGCTATATTTTTTATACCATTATTAGGAGATTTGGAGATTATCAGATCATATGTTGGGTTTAGACCATATTGTGTTGATGGTTTTCCCATAATTGGTGAATCTCACTTAAATAAAAATTTTTATTACGCTACTGGTCATTCCGGCTCAGGTATAACACTTGGTCCAATTACTGGAAAAATAATATCAAGGATAGTAACTGGGGGAATCTCAGATTATGATTTAAATGATTTTAAACCATATCGATTTGAGAGAAATATATTAAATAAAAATTCTTTTAGTTGAATTTTGGGGATTATTTATATGACTACTGATTTAGATAAAGTAGTAAAATATGTTAAAAATACAAGTTTTAGTGAATTAACTAATGATATAGTAGATAAAACAAAATTATGCATATTAGATATTGTATGTTCTAATGCAATGGGTCAGTTTAGCAAATCAAATGAGATAGTAAAAAATACGATTTTGGATGAATTTAACTTAAATAATAAGTTATTATATGACAAAAATATGGCAACTATATGGTTTAGTAGTTTAAAAACTTATACTCCTTTGGCTGTTTTTATAAATAGCACTGCTTCAACTGCATTAGATATTGATGATGGTTTTGATCCAGACATGGGTCATGCAGGTGGTATGGTTATTCCAGCTGTGTTGACTGCCTGTGAAGCAAATAATTTTCCTACAAAAAAAGCGATAGCTGCAATTGTTGTTGGTTATGACGTTGCACTAGCAGCAAGTGATTTTCTTCTGAGATATGGGGAGAAAAGATTTCCATTTAATTGTGGTTCAGGAACACATGGAGCAATTGGTGTTACAGCTGCACTTGCGAATCTTTTTGACCTAGATGCTAACTTAATAAGTGAATCTTTAAGAATTTCTCAGGCGTTTATGCCTTTTAATAATAGCTATGGTGGACCTGATAGAACTGGCCATGGTTCAGTAGAAAGAGGGGCCATGACAAAAGAGTCAATGAACTTTGGAGCTTTATCTGGGTATCTGTCATTTATCTTGGCTAAAGAAGGTTATACTGGTGTTACATCATTTATGGAATATGATAATATTGGGACTAAATTTATATCAATAATTAATACTCATATTGGTATAAAAAATGCATACATAAAATTTTTCGCGTCTTGTAGGTGGTCCCATTTTCCTATTGAGGCAATATTAAAAATAAGAAAAAAATATAAATTTAGGTTAGATGAAATAAATAAAATAGTTATTTATTCATTTTGGTCTGCTACAAGATTAAGTAATATGAACCCTATAAGCATAGAGAGTATTCAGTATAGTATACCGTATTGTATAGCTTTAATCCTTAAATATGGTGAATTAAATTGGCCAGAAATAAAGTTAACATTTATAAATAATCCTCAAATAAAAAGTATCGCAGAAAATGTATATATTGAAACAGATGATAGATTTAATTTAAAAAATCAACCTGGAAGAGGATGCGAAGTAAAAGTTATATTAAATAATGGCAATATATTAGGAGAAATAGTAACTAGCATAAAAGGTGATATTAATTATCAATTATCTTATAAGGACATAAAATT
>CAZHOY010000247.1:0-3114 GCA_964534695.1 uncultured Actinomycetota bacterium
AAAAAATAGTGTTAAAGCTCTTTCCCGGCAAGGATATAACAGTACATAGAAATGCACTGTATCTGGATAATAGACTAATTCAGACTCCGTCTCTTTCATTAGAACAGACCCAAAAGGAACTATTAAGGGTAACCAAAATAGCTCAGAACATGTTAAATCTTGCATTTGAAAGAATGTATAAAAGGGACATTATTATCGAAAAAAAAGTGCTTGACAGGGAATCAGCCGTAGACAGCATTACAGAAGATATAATAAGGTACCTGACCAAAGTATCTCAAAAATCGCTGGGTATGAGGCTTTCCAATAAGCTGACCAATCTGTTTCATATAGCTTATGATGCGGAAAGAGCGGGTGACCATGCCGAAAGTATATTGTATCTTATAATTGTAAAAGAAGAGAACAAAATGATCTTTAGTAAAATTGCCTACAGTGAGCTGGAAGATGTGCACAGTAAAGTAAACCACCTTTTTAATTCCTTAATATCGGGTATGGAGCATAACGATTTAAACCGGCTCAAACAATGTGAAAAAATTGAATCTGAAATAGATTCAATTGTAAAAAAAATAAGAACGGACCATCTAAAAAGGCTTCAGAATGGTGAATGTATGCCGCTTTCGGGAGTTGTTTTTTCGGATATTATATTACATCTTGAAAGAACCGGTGATCTTCTTTTTGGAATATCAAGAAATCTTTGCAACATTGAACAATATTAACTCAAGTCAAAAGCATTCTTTGCCCCTTAATTTGCAGAATTCACTCTCCCGTTCAATTTCTATGGTGGAATGCTCCAGTCCCAGGGATCCGGTAATCTTTTTAACTCTTCCCTTTATTTTAATTATTTCATCTGCGGTTGCGTCATCCCTTACCACAATGTGGGTAGACAACACATTATTCAGGCTGTCCATGGACCATATATGGGTATGATGAATATTTACAACCTTCTTAACCTTTAGAATTTTGCTTTCTATTCCTTTGACATTTATCCCTTCGGGAACTGCCTGCAGAAAAATAGAAAATGTTTTTCTTAGATTAACAAAAATTCCGTATAAAATATAAACTGTAATCACTATCGATAATATAGGATCAAGTATGGGAATATTTTTATAAATCATTACTACACTTATAATCAGGACAGCTGCCCAGCCAAGGACATCTTCAATAAGATGCAGGGTTACAATTCTTTCATTCAGTGACCTTCCTTTTCTGACTCGCAGCACTGCAATTCCATTTATTACTATTCCGCCTACGGCAAACAGTAACATTCCCCGTGCATTAGGTTGCCCGGGACTAAGCAGGTTTGGTATCGCTCTGGATAATATATAGACTGATCCCAAAATCAGTATCAGGCTGTTTATTAATGCTGCCAGCAATGAATATCTTCTGTATCCGTATGAATATTTTTCATCCTTTTTCTTTCTGGAGTATTTTTCTAAAAACCAGGATAACCCAAGCGAGAGACTGTCTCCCAGATCGTGCAATGCATCAGAAATAATGGCAAGACTATTGGTCCATAGCCCCCCTGCTATTTCAATAACTGTAAAGCCAAGATTTAAAAAGAATGCTACTTTAATGTTTGAAACACTGCTGCGTTTATGAATATGAGATTTACTCATCATATTTTTGGTTAGAATTTAATAAATGCTGCTAAATGTTACCCTTATCTCTGAAGATATCAGAAAAAACCAGTTAATATTAATATTATCAGCTTATCAGGTACAATGTTAAAAGCCTGATTAAATTTTAAGTTTATGGTCAAATAATATATATTCTCTCATTCAAGTTTTTCAGCTAATCTGATCAGTGCTTCTTTTAATGCTTTTTTGCTCTTTTCAGATAAGTCCTTTGAAGCCGCCTTGCTCTTTTCGGATAAATTCTTAAGGGCATCTTTCAGTGCCATTTTTCCTCTATCTGATAAATCCATTGCCGTTACTTTGCTTCTTTCGGACAGGTCCTTTGCTGCTACCTTGCCCTTTTCAGATAAATTATCAAAAGTATCCTTACTCTTCTCGGATACATCATCATAAATATCCTTGCTCTTATCCGATAATTTCTTCAGTGCATCCTTTAACATTACTTTACTTTTCTCGGACCAGTCCTTTGAAACATATTTTAAGGCATCCCTACTCTTTTCCGATAAATCCCTGAGAGCCTCTTTTAGCTCGCTAATACTTTTCTCAGATAATTCATTATAATCTTTATTCATATCAACACCTCCATTTTTTACACATTTACTTTTTAGCTTCCGGTTTATTTACCTACTACCGGGCACCAAGCCACTCCCCAGATTCCGGGACCGGTATGAGCACTCATAATTGCAGTTATTTCAGTTAAAATTAGCTCATCAATTTTAATTCTGCTGTCTCCTTTTATCATTTTTCTAATTTCCAGAGCCGGATTTATATCTGAACCGTAAAATATCCCAATTTTTTTCTTTATGGAAGAAAAAGAATCTTTTCTTATCTGCCTGTAAAGCTCAATAATAGAATTCCTTTTATTTTTTACAAATTTTTTTAACTTCACTTTTCCATTACTGCCTATGGTAATAATCGGCTTCAGTTTTATTGACTTGGATAAAAATTTTCCCAGGAAAGGTGCTCTTCCCCCTCTGAATAAATATTCAAAATTCTCGAAAGTAGCAAACATCCTGTTCCTTTTTATCATAAAATCTATAATGCTGTCTATGGTTTCTTCACTTTCGCCTCTTTCCACGGCCCTTGCAATTTCCAGAACAATAAAACCAAGACCAACAGCTGCAGTCCTGGAGTCAATAACCTTTATTCTGGCTTTTGGGAAAAATTTTTCAGCCTGTTTTGCCGAATTTGATGTAGCAGACAGCCTTGAGCTGACATGCACGGAATAAATTAAGGTTTTTTTCTCCTTTTCTATTAATTCTCTATAAACTTCCATAAAATCTCCTACAGAAGGTGTGGAGGTATATACTTTCACTCCTGATTTTAGCTTTTCATACACTTCACTGCTGGTTATTTCTTTCCCCTCAAGGTATAACTTTCCACCAAATCCGATATACAATGGTACCACTTTTATGTTATATTTCCTGACCAGCTGTTGGGGTACATCCGATGTTGTGTCAGTTACTACCGCAATTTTTTCCAT
>CAZHOY010000248.1:0-3061 GCA_964534695.1 uncultured Actinomycetota bacterium
GGTAATAAAAGAAAGACATGAAAAAAAGAAGTCAAAAACTATGTCCAGCTTGTTTTATGGCAAGCTGATAATATATTCATGCATAATTATATCAAAAACTGATGTTGGAGAACGCAAGAAGGTGCAAGGGCGATTGCTGTGAGCCAGCATGCACTCATAATAGTATGAGTGATCATGATGCCAGTGTTACTTGAAACGGGGTTTAATGCACTATGAAAATATCACACTACGTCTGGTCCGCGTACTGCCACCATATGTTGATAGCGATGATACTTAAAAACCCGACAAGTCCTACTAGAATATAACTAACCAAACCAGGCGGTGCGACATTTTCCTGGGCTATACTGGAGTATAAACCCGGAACAGACCACGGGAAATACTGGCCGTATCCTAGTGTACCTAAAACCTGCCCCAATATTAGAACTAGGAAAATACAACCGACTGCTAGTAGGTAGCCGCGGGTAACACTGGCTACTAATGCAAATGGGATACTCAACAGTACTGTCAGCATACATACAATAAACAAGCTCCATAATCCATACATCACAGTTACACCTGACCATAGGGGTAAATTTAGAGCTGCCCCGATACCGATTGTGAGAATGAAAACCAGTAATATAAGCATAATTGACCAGATTGTGGCTGTAATAAGCTTGGCGGATACAATTGTAATCCTGGATGTAGGTAATGAAAGCAGGTCATACACAGTTTTATCGCTGTATTCCCTGCCGAATATCCATATAAATACAAAGCCAAATATTATCAGGCTGCCGATACTTGCAATAAGCAAGACCAGGTTGAATAATCCAGGCCAGTCAGCTGTTCCACCGAATATCTGTGCTTTGACTCCCACCAGACCGAGGCGACTTGCCAGCTCCGGGTTTTTCAGTATAAACATAAACAATCCGGCTATCAATGTAAGAAATGAGAAGGCCAAAACGCTTACCCAGAACACCTTTGAACGCCGTGCTTTTTTAAGTTCCACCCACAACACCGGGATTATCTCTCCTACCACGTACCAGGGTGACTTAGCTGTTTCTTTCATCATCTGCTCCTTTCCGTACAACCAGATCGAGGAAGTATGATTCAAGGTCTCCATGCTCTACTACCAGTCGGGTGGGTGGGCATTTTGCATTCACTAGCAGGACGGCAATCCTATCCGGGTGCTCAATAGTTTTTTTATCCTTGATGATAATTGAATTATTGTCTTCCAGGCTTGTTTTGATACCCGCTTTCTCCAATATCGACAGGGCGATTGTTCTATTGCGGACATCTACCAGTAAACGCTTCTGTTCCTGCTCTTCCAGCTCTCTGGCATTGAGTTCTTTTATCAGGCGTCCTTTATGTAACACACCTATTCGCATCGCTAGCTGGGATACTTCACTCAGAATATGGCTGGACATAAAAATAGTTACGTCATGTTTTTCGGCAAGGTTACGCAGCAAATTTCTAATCTCTACGATGCCGGCCGGATCCAGTCCATTTGCAGGCTCGTCCAGGATAAGCAAATCTGGGTGGTGGATAAATGCCTTTGCAAGTCCAAGACGCTGGGCATTACCCAGTGAAAGATCGCCGGTGCGCTTTTCGGCCTCATATGTTAATCCCAGCTGCTCGATAACCTCTTGGACCGCATTGGTGTTCTTTATCTTTCGCAGACGTCTTATCACTTCCAGGTTCTCACGAACTGTCAGGTCCGGATAGGCATGTGGAGTCTCTACCATGTACCCCACCTGTGTCCAGATTGACCTTTGCCCGGGCCGTACCCTGGTCCCAAATAGAGAGACTGTTCCAGCACTGGGTCTTATCATTCCCAACAACATACGGATAGTGGTTGTCTTACCTGCTCCGTTTAAACCCAGAAAGCCATATATTTCTCCAGGGTTGATGCATAATGAAAGATTATTTACAGCAACCAAATCTTTGTAATGTTTGATTAATCCCGAGACAGTTATAATTGCATTCAGGTTATCCTTAGCAACGCTCATTTATTTTGACTCCACAAAGTAGTTAGATAAACATTCTACAAGCATATGCGTTACCTTGTTATACATTGCTTCACCCAGGGTTTCCTTTTGTAGAATCACCAGATAGATAGAAGCTATCATATTGCTTGCAACCTTGGCGTCCAATTGCCTGACAATACCTTCGGTTTGCCATTGTTTGATAAGCTCTTCCAGAAAGGCAGTATTATAACGGTAGTGTACTCCATACTGATCCGAAGATAAAAATATGGTTAGGTTTTCGAATTCCTCTTCGTTAAAAATAATTCTTAGCAAGGGATCTTCCTCCAGAATAAGAAAGGAACTTCTGAAAAATGTACGCAGTTTATCGATGGGTTTCTTCATGCCCGTTAATTTTTGCACCAGATCCGTTCTCAGTTTTTCCTCGGATTCTTCGTGGATAGCCAGGAAAAGGGCTTCCTTGGAATCGAAGAATTTATAGAAGGAGCCTTTGGATATCCCTACTGCTTTGGCAAGCTCGTCAACAATGGTCCTTTTAAGGCCGTACTTTATGAAATATTCCCTACCTTTTTTAAGAAGGTTGTGCCTAATCAGGTCTTTATTGGACTGCGTAAATGCTTTTGCCATATCCTATGAACATATGACTATATTAGTAATTATAGTCATAGTATATTAATCTTAGGACTCTGTCAATACTTTTAAGCTGTATAAATATTTTTAAATATAATACAGGTCGGCTCTGTGGTCTGAATTTTCATCAAGCCATTTCAATAATGTTGTCGAATATAATACATTCCTGCAATAAAAGAAAACTATAGATTAAGAGCCAGAGTGGCTCCCCG
Source organism: uncultured Actinomycetota bacterium (assembly GCA_964534695.1). GTDB lineage: Bacteria > Actinomycetota > Humimicrobiia > Humimicrobiales > Humimicrobiaceae > CAZBSE01. The sequence continues at coordinate 2,804 of CAZHOY010000248.1, forward strand.
TATCGGACGCTTTTAGAACTCCTGAGGTATTAAATATATATAAATTATAATTATTTATCATTAGAACTAAATACTTTATATTAAATATTATTCATTGTACTTCTTAGCAAAAATTTCATATTTATATTTTTCACCTTGTTTCTCAGCCCACTTCTTTATTTCAGGTAAATCAATTTTATTCCTTTTTGCTACCATAACCGCCTGATCAAATGATTGGGTATCGTTCCATAAAAAATATGCAGCTAGCCTGTCTGTAAT
>CAZHOY010000249.1:0-3059 GCA_964534695.1 uncultured Actinomycetota bacterium
GTGGTAAGTTCAGCTCAGCTGTACCATAGCTTTAGCTGAACAAACACAATAACAACAACCAAAACAACTACTAACACACCGCCGGTTTTAGAAGTATTGGGTATTACTGATCTTCCGTTTACTGGTATGAGTCCGTTTATACCTATAGCTGGTATCTCTTCTATTGTTATTGGAATGATACTGGTAATAATTTCTCTAATTAAGAGAAGGGAGAGAAGCCTATAAGTAAACTGATGTATTAGAATATAAAAGTAGAAACAAATGTAAATAAGATAGTCCGGCTAGAACCTGGACTATCTTATTTTAATTCATGATACCCCTGAGAAATAAACCAGAATTAACCCAAGTTCTTATAAAAATTATTTCAGGTATATAGTAGAATATCAAATAAATATTGCTTAATAGTTTTCAATAATCTCAATAATCTGTGAAGTATCTTGCAGTTCTTCTATAAGCAGTATTCCACTTCTTTCAATTAACATATAACCTTCGGGCTTATAAAATTCATCTTCTATACTTAATAATTTTACTTCTGATCCTGTTGTTTCCCCATCTTCATCTGCTTGTGTTTGCTGTACTTTGATTGAATAAGGATCTTCCAGGATTACATATTCATTAGTCAGTTCTACAATATTACCAAAATATACCTGACCATTATTTAGAAATACAGCTTGATAAGAACCTCTATACTTTAATAGCTGGATTGTATTTCTTACTGTACCGTTTTGCCAAAAAGAAATGCTGGTAAAGATTAATATTAATACAAAAATTAAGGTAGTAAGTACAAGTATTGCCTTTTTATAATCTTTTGGAGATTTTCGAGCCCTTGTAGTTTTCTTGTCATTCATTACATTCCTTTCCTTTTTTATAAAACTATATGTAATGTAAATTTTACAGTATAAATATAAAGAGGTCTATATTTTTAAATTTTGTTTATTCAATTATTCTGGCAAATATAACGAGCCTTCTTGTGGAGAAATATTTGGGGGCGCAGGTGGATAGGACAAGCGAAGGGTAATCAGTATTTGCAAGGACACTTACGTCCTGTGGATGTACTGACTTTTTATCTGTAACAATATAAGTGAAGTTTTCATTTCCAATTGTTTCCAGGAATATTTCATCACCTTCTTCAAGTTCATCAACTCTATCAAGAGGGGCTCCGTAAGTGGTCCGGTGTCCTGCAATTACACAGGTGCCGATTTCTCCCGGAAGAGCTGATCCGATAAAGAAGCCCGGGCCTTTTCTAAGTGTTGCATAATCAGTTCCCTCATTTACAATCCAATCTATATTAATTTCCGGAATATAAATTCTAAATGGTAATTTTTTTTCAGGATCAATAAGTTCAGTTTCACTTTCTAATTTTGGTACAGTTTCATTTTCTTCCTCTTGGGTACTGATCTCCTGAGGTTTCTCAAGCTCTTCACCCCAGGCAGTGAGTATTATGGCTTCTCTCCTGGTCAGAATAAAATTGGTGTAGATGGGGTACATTATTATTAAAAGACCTATAATTATTAAGGTTATTCCTAAATATCTTAAAATTCTTCTTCTGTTATGTCGGGTAGAACCCTTTGCATCCATATTGGAAATATTACCACTATTTTTTTGTTTATAGAATTTATTTTTTATCCATGAGTTATTAGTTATAATTGTTGTTGTAATACTAATTTATTCGCAAAGAGGCAGAAATGATAAGAAGGAGGATAGATAATAGATTATATCCTATATTAATTATGATCACGGTTTTAGTATTTTTTGGCTTGGTGGTCGTTGGTGGATGTAAAACATTTAATGGAGAGACAGTTCAAGTTGAAAATAATATCAAGATAAATACAGCCTCAGAAGAAGTAATTTCGGAAGTTAAGAATATTTCTGTGGAAGAAGTTTATAAAATTGTAAGTGGTAACCAGGATTATTTAATTCTTGATGTGAGAACACCGGATGAGTTCAATGAAGGTCATATTGAAGGAGCAGTGCTCATTCCTGTCAGTGAATTGGAAAGCAGACTGGATGAACTTGCAGAAAATAAACCAATAGTAGTTTATTGTAAAGTCGGGGGAAGAAGCAGTACAGCTGCAAATATTCTGGTGGAAAACGGTTTTACCGGGATTTATGATATGACGGGTGGCATTATGGATTGGATAGAGAATGGATATTCGGTTATAGTCGAGATAGAAGCAGCAGAGAAAGCAGAAATATTATTAGTCTCTGTGGATGAAGCATATGAATTTTTTAAAAGCGGAGGTTATATTTTCTTAGATGTCAGAACACAGGATGAATATAATTCCGGCCATATACAGGGAGCTATAAATATTCCGGTTGATGAGCTTGAAGACAGGCTGGATGAGCTGCTTAATGATATGCCTATAATTGCTTATTGCAGCGGCACCGGGTGTAGTAGAAGCGGAGTAGCTGCACAGGTACTTACAGACAACGGCTTTGTTCAGGTTTATGATATGATTGGAGGGGGTATTACTGAATGGGGTGATAGAGGCTACCCCATGGAAGAGTAGGGAATTATCATGATTTTGATAAAAACAAACAAAATAGCGGCTGTTAAAAATTTTTTAAATAAATTTGACATATATATAACAAATATATTATAATCTTTCTACAATTCTATAATAGTAGTATAATTAGTGTTATAGAAAAGGTTCTTTTTATAATTAAGGTAGGATTCTTAGGGGATTAAAAATTTAGATGCTTTGAAACTTTCTTCAAATTTGGACGCTAGAAGAAAGTGGAGCGAGTAGCGAAACCGACTAAAGAGGTCGGTTTTCGTGTTTTTATAGAGGAATTTTTAGTCAGAAACTAAATTCGACTGACTATAAAGGTCGGTTTTATATAGATAATATAAAAAAAGAGGGGGCAAAATGAGAATTAAAAGAATAAAAATTTATTTAAAGAATGAGGTGAAAAAATAAAATGAGTTATTTTAGAAACAAGTTTAAATTTAAAGCATTAGCATTTCTAATCATCACCGCAATTATTTTCTGGTCTATACCTTCTAGGAGCTTGTCCTAAAATAATCAACTAAAACCAATAGGAACAGGCATTTTTTA
>CAZHOY010000250.1:0-3043 GCA_964534695.1 uncultured Actinomycetota bacterium
AAAGCAGAAATGATAATATAGAGATTGTAAGCAAGTGGGATCTTCCGTCAAATATTGAAAATGACAATGTTTTTTCGATAGTCCCTTTTGACAGTATCAATAAGAAATATAAGGTGCTTGATCTAGATGGTATGCTTGTCTTGGATAAGGATATGGATATCAGCAGTTATCTGTTGGCTGTAAGCATTGGCGTGGAAAGTGAGAATAGAGAATTTAAGGAAATGATAGCCAAAAATTTTTCTGATATTTCGATTACCAACAGAGATACGGAAGAGTTGGTATCGGTTATTATGACCGGAGTCACGGCAATAGTCAGGCAGGTGGCAAGAAAAATAGAAAGTGATGGAGTCCTGTCTCCAGGTAAGGAGATTGCAGAGGTGCTGAGGAGCGCAGATATTACCCATATAAGTAATGAGCTGCCTTTTGTAGAGGGCTGTACCGGAACAAAACCTCAGGGTTTAGTTTTTTGCAGCAGCCCTGAGTATATAGAACTGCTGGAGTATGTTGGTACCGATGTAGTTGAGCTGACGGGAAATCATATGAACGACTACGGTCATGAATGGGTGTACTATACCCTGGATATGTATGATGAGGAGGGCTGGCCTTATTTTGGCGGGGGAAGAGATCTCGAGGAATCATATGAACCGGCTGTTTTTGAGATAGGAAGTAACAAAATAACATTTCTTGGCGCTAACACCTTTGGTCCTGCTAGTAACTGGGCTACGGAAGATACGCCTGGTTCAGCGCGTATAAATGTGTGGGGTGAAGTAGAAAAAGAGGAAGATATGGAAAAATTCGAAGCCATAATAAAAGAGTTAAAGGAAGATGGATATATAGTAATATTTACTTTTCAATATGAGGAAACCTATAGCTTTACTCCCACAGTGAATCAGATTGCCGATTTTAGGAGGATAATAGATTCGGGAGCTGATATAGTAAGTGGAAGTCAGTCTCATTATCCAATGGGAGTTGAGTTCAGAGGGGACGGCTTTATAAATTACGGTCTGGGTAATTTATTTTTTGGGCAGCAGCAAGATGTTATGGGAAATAATCCCGGAATAATCGCAAAACACATCTTCTATCAGGGTGAACATATAAATACTATTCTAATTACTACTATGCTTAATGACTTCAGCCAGCCAAGACTCACCACTCCCGAAGAGAGGGTGGAGCTTCTGGATTCTATCTTCGACGGTAGTATAAGATAATGGTAATTAATTTTATTAATTTATGCAGAAGGGGCTATGAGAGAGAATCTTAAACAGTATGTGATAGTAACTGACAGTGCGTCAGATATATCAGCGGAATTTGCACATAAATACGGTATAAATGTTATTCCTATCTATATTCATTATAACGGGAAGGAATTTAAAGATGGTATAGATATTAACTCAAATAAAATATACAGGCTTCAGAAAGAAAAGAAAGTAATATTTACTTCTTCCTCCCCATCGCCCAGTGATTTTGTACAGGTTTACGAAAAGCTGCTTAAGAAATATAAGAAGATTTTTTCCATTCATATAAGTTCGAAACTATCTGCGGTTATAAAATCAGCCAGGATTGCAAGAGGGTTGCTTAAAGCAGAGAGAAGAATAAAGATATTTGATTCGCTGTCAGGTGCCATGGGTACCGGTTATATAGTGCTGACTGCAGCAAAGGCCGCCTTAAAAAAATATTCCTATGGCAGGATACTGTCTATGATTGCTTTTTTAAGGGATAACATCAAACTGTACGGCACCATTGATACTTTAAAATATTTAAGGAGAAGCGGGAGGGTCCCCGCCATTGCTAATTTCATATCCAGGATTCTGAAGATAAAGCCTCTCCTGGGGATTAAAAACGGAATAGTTGAAATAATTGGAATTGCTGTTACCAGGCATGGTTCACTGGCAGAGATAACCAGAAGAGTTATAAAGGATTTTAAAAAAGAGAGATGGGTCATAGTTTCCATAATTCATACCCTGTCTCCCAGGGAGTCTGAGAGAATTATGAAAAAAATTCAGTCTTCTTTAAGATGTGTTGATACTATTATTACAGAGTGTACCCCTGTTATTGGTGCTCATACGGGTCCCGGACTTATTGGAATAATTGTAAGTAAAGTGAATCGAGATATCGTTGATTTATTTGTCTGAATGCCGGCTCTCAAAGTCTTTTTCTCCAAATACAACGGCTGAAAAAATAAAGATTTCGCAGTTTTTTTGCTTATAACAATCTTCACCCAAACCGGCCTTGCAACAGGTCTGTTCCAGAAATTGAATTCTGTTCCATCCATACTCTGTGGCAACCTGCGGCAGCAGTAAACCCTGATAGTAATCCTTTTTTATAAATAATCCATGTTTTCCAACTTCAATCTGTTCCAGGTTCTTAATTTTTTGTAAAGGGGACAGTACAGAAATTTCAATATAAATGCTGTCAACCTCCCGGGGTGAAACAGGAGGGAAACGGGGGTCTCTTAAAGCTGACTCAGCAGCCATATTTCTTACTGTCTCCCACAGAGGTTTCTCTGCGATTATATTGCCTATGCATCCTCTCAAGGTACCATTATTATTATGCAGGGTAACAAATGCGCCGCATACAGCGTTTAACGCATCATCACTTATTTTATATTCAGGAGCTGTCTGGCTGTTAGAGGCACTTATTACTGACTTCCTGGCAATTTTAATCAGTGTTTTTTTATGCTCTGAGGTAAGATTTATATTTCCCATGTTTTGCCACCTTTTTTAATAATATTCTAAACATTAATCTATTCTTTATAGAATGCTGCCGATATGTATCCTACCACTGCACTTCTGTCACCTGTAACATCCCCGGAATTCCTGTAATTTAGAATTTTGGATTTATCTGCACCCAGGATTTTTGAGGCTATCATAGCAGAAATTACAGGACCGCCGCCACACATCTCTGCATTTCTACTGATAAATTTTAACATTAGATTTTCTGAATCAAAATTGCCTATAAGCTTTTCTACTTCTTTATCCAGGGAAACGGCGATATTATATGGGTGATAATGCGATAGGTCCGTACTTGCAATAATCAATATATT
>CAZHOY010000251.1:0-3031 GCA_964534695.1 uncultured Actinomycetota bacterium
CATATATACACTTATAGCCAAATCCTGGCAACCTCGTAAAAATTTTACCATCTTATAAAAAAAACTTATAATAAATAATAGAAATATCAATAAACCAACTATGCCGGTCCTATATAATATTGACAGGTAAGAATTATGCGGATCCATAAAACCCTCCTCTTCCCCACACTCCCAACCCATGTCTTTAAGCGTTTCGTTATTATAAAGCATTCCGAATCCGTAACCGAAAATTGGCTTTTGCATGCTTTTTTTAATTATGTCTTTCCAGAGAATAATCCTCCACCTTACGTTATTGGCAGAAGCAGAAGCTTCATTGCTTTGATCATATATTGATTTGAATTCATCAATATAATCTAATCGGAAATTTTAGTTTTTATTTCTGAAGTAATGGAATTGGAATTTCTTCAAGTAAAATTTGGCCTGTCTTATAATTTTGAACTATTTGCTTCATATAACCTCCACGAAAAAATACTCAAAATTTTTTAAAAACTTTAATCATATTATCTATATTCTTATCAATAGTGTAATTTTCCTCAAAGCGCTTCCTTGCAGCAAGTCCCATTTTTTTTCTTATATCTGTATTTTCTATTAAATAAGCTATAGCTTTAGCAATTTCTTCAGGCTTTTGTTTTTCAACTAAAATACCAGTTTCACCATTTATAACAGTCTCTGGTATCACTCCTATATCTTTTATAGCAATAACAGGGCAACCTGCTGCCATAGCTTCTAATATTGCTAACGGTTGACCCTCATTCCATGATGGAAAGACAAATATATCAGTACCCATTAAAAATTTTTCTTTATTATCATCAGGTATAAAACCTAATAATTCAATATCATTATTAATTTTATTTTCATTAATAAAATACAATATTTCATTTTTTATTTCTTCTTCTTGTTTCCGCCAACTTCCCGCAATTTTAAATTTTATATTTTTATATTTTTTTAGAACAATATTAGCCGCTCTAACTAAATCTTCTATTCCTTTACTCCGGGCCAAACTTCCTATATATCCCGCAATAATTTTTCTATTATTCCTATTACTAATATCTGGTTTAAATGTTGTACCGATAGGAACAAATTCAATATTATTAACCCATTTACTAATAATATATTTTAATGAATGACTATAAACAATAGCAGAATCAACTTTTGGCAAAGTATAATCTATAAACTTTTTAAAAATAAAATTACTCTTATTGTAACAATCCTTAAAATAGCTACCATGAAGATGCACAATTATTTTACTTTTACTAAAAAATTTAATAATAATTATAAAAATACCATCCCTTAAAAAAGCAATATTTTGTGATATTGGGAAATAAACTAAATCTGGTTTATATCTTAATAACAATTTAAGTAGAGAAAAAAAATTTTTGAAACTTAAAAAAATATTTATTATATCAATCTTGCCTAAATTATCTAAATTCCTATGATCAGATATATCCAAATGATTTACATTAAAAAAATCCGAAATCTTTGAATTTAATAATATTTTATTATAAATTGTTACACCGTGAAATGGTGGTGGTAAGGTACCAATCAATAAAATTCTTGCCATTTACATTATCTTCTCTTTTATATAATCCTCTATTTTTTTATAACTATAACTATTATCATTTATTGTAGCTACTTGTTTTATAATATCCGTATTTTTATAATCATAATCTTCACATATAATTTTTAAATTATATCCTTTAGAATTATAACAACCAACTATAAGCTTTAAAACATCCGAAATTTTAGTTACTTTTCCAGTGCCAATTTCATATTTTTTATCCACTGAGCCATTTAAACCAATGTCTAATAATATCTTTAAAACATCATCTATATGTATAAAATCCCTATAAAATTCTTTTTTAATGTCTTTAACAACTTTTGAATTAGAATTAATTAAACTTTCAATTCTTTTCAGTAGTTTTGGGATAATAAAATTTTCCGGCTGATTATTACCATAAATATTAAATAAAATTGGTGATATTATTCTCATATTAAACCTGGTAGCATAATATCTAGATAATTGTTCTTGATATTCTTTGGTTAAACCATAATAATTTACTGGAACACGAAAATTTCTATCTCCTTTTCCATATTGAGAAGCAGATTGTAAAACTACTATCTTAGAATCTTTACCTACTAATGAACTCAATATATTATCAGTAACGAATACATTATATTTAAAGTATTTTTCAAAACTTTCTGCAAAAATTCTACCAGTTACAACAAATACTATATCATAATAATTATCCTTAAATATAAATTCCGTGAATTCTTTTTCAAGCAAGTTTCCTATAAACTGATCTTTAAGTGAAAAATTCTTATTTATATCTGCTCCATACAAATTAATTTCAGGAAAATCTAAACTGATATATCCACAAAACTTTCTACCTATATAACCATCGCAACCTAAAACAATAATATTCATTCTCTTTTTTTAAAAAAAATATCTTTTAATTCCATAAAAGAATCCTGTGCCTGGTTATAATCTTCAGGAGTACCTATATCAAACCAATATCCATCAAATTGATAAACATTTATATCTTCTTCCAGAATTATATCTTTAATCAATGTAGGAAAATCATAGTAATCATTAAAAGGTATTAAAGGAACAACTTCTTTGCTTAACATATAAATACCTGTACTAACATCAAACTTATATTCAGGCTTTTCAATATAATCAATTAATTTGCCATCTTTGCATTCTACTACCCCTAAACTTAATTTTATACTTTTTTTACAAGTAACAATAGTAACCTTCTTATTATTCTTTATATGAAAATCATGAAGATCAGAAAAATGTATGTTACATAAAATATCACCATTCATTACTAGGAAATTATCATCTAAATTATCAACTATTGATACAGCACCTACTGTTCCTAATGGTTTTTCTTCTAAAGAATATCTTATTTTTAGACCAAGCTTCTTACCATCTTCAAAATAAGCTTTTATAATTTCTCCTAAATGCCCAACAGTAATTACTACTTCTGTAAACTTATATTCTTTCAATTGATTTAATATAATTTCTAAA
>CAZHOY010000252.1:0-393 GCA_964534695.1 uncultured Actinomycetota bacterium
CGCAAATTTTGAGTTTTTCAGGTCACGCTTTAGGGTAATCCGAGATCAGCTTTTAGAGACTATGAAATGTACTTGACCAATGAGAGGACTCCGTCTAATATATAGCCTGCTATAGCATTTGAAATATTAATCGCTAGGTGCTGAAACGATGAAAAAAGATGTTAGCAAGACAGTAAGAGAGTTACGAAAAGCCTTGGGATTGACCCAAGAGCAATTTGCTGCCAAGGTCGGCGTGAGCTTTTCGACAGTTAACCGTTGGGAGAATGGGAAAGGTAAGCCTTCGCCGCTGGCAATGAAACAAATCAAAAAATTAAAAAAAAGTTGGATAATATAAGGACTTAATGAACTACTTACTTCAATAATTATAGCATGATTTATTATAAGGAGGTATTA
>CAZHOY010000252.1:403-3029 GCA_964534695.1 uncultured Actinomycetota bacterium
TTACTGCTATAGTATTATTCATTGTCTTACTTGGATTAGTAGTTGTTTTTGTGGGTCATAATTCATCTAAAAATCAAATAATTGGAATTATTGAACCACTTCAACATGTTGCAGTAAATGATGTAACAAATGGCATTAAAGATGGCTTAGGAGAGTTAGCAAATTCTGTTGTTATTGAGGTTGAAAATGCTAACAACGATAATACACTACTTGCACAAATTATATCAAAATATCAAGACCAAAATGTTTCTATTTACGTCCCAATTTTTACTAATACAGCTCAAACTACTAAAGCTATCATAAGTGATAAACCTATTATATTTGCTGCCGTGACAGATCCTATCGATGCCGGTCTACTTGACAATATTAAGAAACCTTCTGGAAACATTACAGGGGTTAGTGATTTATGGCCGATATCATCAAATTTACAACTCATAAGAGATAAATTACCTAACAGTAAAATTATTGGTGTTGTCTATGATCCAGGTGATCCTAGTTCAGCAGCAACTATGCCAATTCTAAAGGAAGAATGCAATAATTTTGGATTTACGCTTAAACCAAAACCAGTTAGTTCAGCTATAGAGATTGACCCTGCACTTTCTTCATTAAAAAATAAAATAGATGTTCTTTTCACTGCAAACGATGTAACAGTTACAGCAGCATTTTCATCGCTTGTTGCATTTGCTATCCAGAACAAAATTCCACTCTTTGCAGGTGATTACTCTTCTGTGAAAAGAGGAGCGATAGGAGCAGTAGGTCAAAATATAATGTTGGGCAACAAACAGGAAAACTAGTTAGCGAAATTCTTAATGGCAAAAAAATACGAGAACTGCCGGTTGTTTTCACGACAGGTGGCGATACATATTTGAATGCTGAAGCAGCGGACAAAATGGGAGTAGTATTACCTGATGATGTTAAGAAAAATGCAAAAGAGATCTATAAAACAATAATAAGCGAATAGTATTTAAATCGATGGCAAAAAAACATGGCCGATATATTCATAGAAAAGAACAAAAACATAATTGATGTTTCTCCTTCTAAAATACATGGTAAAGGTCTATTTGCACGAAAAGAATTTGAATCTGATGAAGTTATTTTTAGTACTGAAGAATACCAAATATTCCCTAAGGCAGTATTTGCAAGTGTCGAAAGATCCGTGTATGAACATATACTTGAACTTAAAGCGATCCGGTGGCTAAACCATTCATGTTCGTGTAACTCTCAGATTAGATTTAATGAAAATAGTGTCATGATTATTACAAAAAAAAATATCGACATCGGAGAAGAAATAACCTGTGATTACTACGCGACTGAAAGAGGTATACCAGAACCTTTCCTCTGCAATTGCGGTTTCTGCAAAGGCGTGATTATTGGATAAGATTTATATGGACCAGTTATTGACCGCAATTGAACTAGCATCAATTATGTCGCTTGTAGCATTGGCGGCTTTGTTGACATTTCGCATGGCTGGTTTTCCTGACCTTTCTGTTGATGGAGTATTTTCACTTGGTGCTGTTATCTTTGCTAAATGTTACTTCTCTGGTCTTGGCTTGCCTGCATCAGTACTATTCGCAGTCTTAGGCGGAATCTTTTCTGGCTTTGTTACTGCTACGATATCACAGAAACTTAAAATTCATCCAATATTGGCAAGTGTCCTTGTACTTACAATATTGTTTAGTATAAACCTTCGGATCCTTGGAAAACCAAATTTAACATTGATTAATCTTTCTGAAAACCTACCTGAAAACCCATTGACCTTAAAAATCATATATGCAATTATATCATTGTCAATAATCTCCCTAAGTTATGTTTTCTTTTTAACAGAGATGGGCTCAGGATTACGAACAACAGGTAAATCACCTGTGTTTTTATCATCTGTCGGGAAAAATCCATTCTGTTATAGAATAATTTTAGTTTCTATAGCTGGGGGATTGGTCGCTCTAGCAGGTTGTTTACTTGCAATAAAATATCGATACGCAAATGTTTATTTCGGAAATGGTGTTATCATTATTGGCATAGCGTCGCTTATCATAGGTGAGAAAATATGCAGTAGACATCCCTTCTGGTCACAAATATTAGCAGTACCTATTGGTGCATTAGTATATCATTTTTCTTCCGCGATAGCATTAGGCATTGGATTATCACCAGTCGATGTCAAACTTGTGGCAGGAATTATTTCAATAGCCCTATTAGCCATGGGCTCGGGGAAGGAGGACGACCTTCTTGCTGAAATTAAATAATATCTCAAAATCTTTTAGCCAGCCAACTGGCAATACTTTACACTTATTTTCAGATGTTTCTTTTATAATTGAAAATAAGGTTAAACTTGCACTGCTTGGACCTAATGGGTGTGGAAAGACTACATTATTGCGATTAATTGCTGGCGAAATTCAACAAGATAATGGAACTATTTTTATTGAAAACATTGATTTAATAAATATACCAGTTTATAAGAGATCGAAGTATATAGGCTATGTAAATCAGGATAGTTACCGCTCTTTAGCTTCAGATCTTACAGTCGGTGAAATATTATCAATTGCTAGTAAAAAAAAGGAACCTCTTAAGCTTAAAATGCCTTGTCCTCGAAAGGCCATTTCAGAAATTAATATATTATCACCAACATTAT
>CAZHOY010000253.1:0-2141 GCA_964534695.1 uncultured Actinomycetota bacterium
ACCGGAAGAAGAGAATGTAATATCCATATCTCACTCGGGTTATATAAAAAGGGTGCCTGTAACTACTTATAGAAAGCAGGGAAGAGGCGGAAGAGGAGTAACCGGGACCAATCTGAAAGAAGATGATTTTGTTAAGCATCTATTTATCGCATCAACCCACCACTATATTATGTTTTTCTCAAATCTTGGAAAGGTATACCGGTTAAAGGTTTATCAAATTCCCGTAGGAAGCAGGATGTCCAAGGGAAAGGCAATTGTAAACCTGCTTCCATTTAAATCAGGAGAAAATGTTGCGGCTATAATCGCAGTTAAGGATTATGGGGACAACCGGTATTTGATAATGGGTACTAAAAAGGGGATGATAAAAAAGACTACCATCAAAGCTTATGACACCTCCAGAAGAGACGGGATTATAGCCATTACCATAAGAGAAGGAGACGAGCTGATAGGAGTGGAAGAGTCCAACGGCAATGATGAGATTATTATGGTTTCCAGAAACGGACAGGCTATAAGGTTCAGCGAGAAAGACTGCAGACCGATAGGAAGGACTTCGCAGGGAGTAAAGGGAATGAGGCTCTCCAAAGGCGATGAGGTTCTCTCTATGATGGTTGTAAGGGAACTTGAAGGAGATTTATTTGTTCTTACCGAGAATGGTTATGGTAAAAGGACGCAGCTGTCAGAATACAAAAGGCAAAAAAGAGGCGGGCTTGGTGTAAGGACTCTGAAGACAACCGAGAAAAAAGGAAGAGCTGCAGGAGCAGGTATACTGAAAGATGAGCATGATGTTATGATTATATCTAATTTGGGGGTGCTTATCAGGATTCCTGCCAGGTCCATATCAAGAATCGGAAGATCCACGCAGGGAGTTAAGGTTATCAATCTGGAAGAAGGGGCCAAGGTGGCTTCCTATTCCATAGTTGTCTCCGAAAGTTAGCAAAATGATTTATTTCAATTTATTATTCAAATCTGATATTATATTTTAACCAGTAGTTTTTAAGTAACTATATATAAAAAGTTTATTTTTGAAATATTTACAAAATATTAATTTAAGAAGGAGGTAAAACGAAATGGCAGAGGAGAAGAAAGTAGAAGTGGACTCGGATTTCAATAAGAAGAGTTCAACCGGAATGGAGGCCAAGGTTGCGGTACTGCTTGCATATCTTTTCAGCTGGCTTGGCGGACTAATAATCTGGCTTCTGGAAAAAGAGAATAAATTCGTAAAGTGGAACGCTTTACAGGCTTTAATTCTTGGTATCTGTGAATTTGCAGTTTGGTTAGTTTTTTTCTGGATTTTAAGCCCTATTTTTGCATTATTTTTCTGGCCTATAACAATTCTGTTCAGTGTTTTAGGATGGCTTTTAACCGTGGTATTTTTTGTTTTTGCAATAATCTGTATTATTAAGGGCTTCCAGGGCAAAACTTTCAGGATTCCCGGTATTGCCAAGCTGACGGATAAATATTTCAAGATGTAACTAATACAGCAGTAATTTCAAATTATATATTACTTAATAATTGAAGCAGAAAAATATAATATTTTAAGTAGTTTATATATTATATATTCAAGGAGTAAATATGGCTGTGGAAAGGAAAGTTTTAAGAAGCATCAGTGAACTTTCTATGTTCAAGTATCTGCTGGTTTTTTATTTAGTGTTTTTCATCCTGTCTGTTATTGTAATGGCAATACTGGGGCTTATTGCCTGGTTAGGCTTATCTTCCTTCGGTCTTGATGTAGATAGTATTTTAGCAAGTGTCGGCTTTCAAAACACCGGTATATTTGATTTTCTGGGTGGGGGAACCATAACCATAGTTATACTTATTGTTAGCGGTCTGGTTGCCTCGTTATTATATGCTGCTGTTGGGACTTTGATGGTCTGGATAATGAATGTTATTTTAAAGATTTGCGGTGGAATTGAACTAAGGTTTCTAATTAGGGAAGAAAAATAAGCAAATACCGGAAAATCAGGAAAGATAGATAGTTTTTTAAGTTAATTTGCAGTTACATACAGTTTGGTTTTGCCTTGACAAAAGTATATTAAATTGTTATTTTGTCCTCTGTTAAAAATTCGGTCAGGGCCTATAGCTCAGACGGTTAGAGCGCATCCCTGATAAGGATGAGGCCTCTGGTTCGAGTCCAGATAGGC
>CAZHOY010000253.1:2215-3015 GCA_964534695.1 uncultured Actinomycetota bacterium
AGCGCCTGCCTTGCAAGCAGGAGGTCAGCGGTTCGATCCCGCTCATCTCCACCATAGTTTTTACCGGTTTATTTTTTTACAATTTTTTATTTAATATATCCTGCGGCAATTATTTCGGCTGGGAGATCAGCTGCTTGTGTTTTTCCAGCATATCTTTTAAGGTGATTGACTCAAATACATCATAGAATTTTTTACTTGCTTCCTCCCAGATTTTACGGGCTACACAGTTTTTGGACCTATAGCATATATCAGGGCTTTTAATACATTCAACAATATCGAGATTCCCTTCCACAGCTGCCAGAATATCGCTTAATTTTATTTTTTCAGGAGGCCTTGCCAGGAAATAACCTCCATGAGCTCCGCGTGTGGATTTGATAAGGCCTGCAATTTTTAAAGGTATTATAAGCTGGCCCAGATATTTTAAAGAAATATCCTGCGAGCTGCTGGCATCTTTTAAAAGTACCGGGCCTGTATTATACCTTAAGGCAAGTTCCAGCATCAGCCTGGTGCTGTATCTTCCCCTTGTTGATAATTTCATTTTCGGATTCTGTTAAACTTTCTTATTTTAATTCTTATTATTGCTATTATATTAATAGAATTACTTATTTTTGTAAAATATTTAATGTTTATAATAAGTATACGGGTACTGTTATTTTTGTTAAAATGTTTAACTGTCAGTTAAGGAGATTAAGCAAAATGTCCAATCTGTGGCTTGAAATATTTTTAGGCAAAATAGGCAAGTATATTAGTATTTTTATATCCAGATACTTTTATTTCATAATTCCGTTTGTGCTGGCTTA
>CAZHOY010000254.1:0-3005 GCA_964534695.1 uncultured Actinomycetota bacterium
AATATTTCTGCTGCTATTACACTTATGGCAAGGGATAGAGGCATTTCATCCATTAGGTATCAAGTGCTTATATATCCAGTAGTTGATCTTTCAAGTTTTGACTATGAATCCTTTAAATTATTCGGAACTGGTAATTTACATAACGCAGAAGATATACGATGGGTCATTGAACAATATCTTAATCGTGAATACGAATGTTTTAATCCCTACGTATCTCCAATTCTGGCAAAAGACTTCTCCAATCTTCCACCTGCTTATGTAATTACTGCAGGATACGATATATTAAGAGATGAAGGGCATGCATACGCGGCAAAGCTGGAAAAGGCAGGTGTATCGGTAAATGTAAGATGCTATAAAGAGTTCATGCATGGATTTTTTACAATGGACGCAATATCAGATGCAGTACGGCCTGCTATTGTTGAAACAGCAGAATTCTTAAAAAAAGTATTCAATGAGTCAGTATAAGATTTTATTAATTCAATTAATATTAAAGAACTTTCAAGGATTGCCTGGGGAGTACTTTAAAAATATTGTTTGTGAAAAACCATTAGCGCTGGATTCTAGGCAGGGAAAAGACTTATTAGAATCCGTCAATAAAGTCGATTTATTGGGAGCATTAAATTCTAGAAATAGATTTTATCCTTTAATCCAGCAAATAAAAGCTATGATAGGGTTGACCTATCATTCCATAGAGAAAAACTGACTTTTTTACTGCCTTTTTTATTTCTATTAAACATTTCTGCTATCCTCCTCTAGATAAAATAAATCTTCAAATTTTTTACCAAGCTTCTTGGAGAGAATTAGAGCTAATTTTGCTGTTGGGCAATATTGACCGGTTTCAATGGCACCGATTGTTTGACGAGTTACTCCAGCTAAGTTTGCAAGTTGTTCTTGTGTGAGATTATTTTCAGCACGGGCAACCTTTAACCGATTTTTTAATTTTATATTATCGTCCAAATTTTTTCTCCCTCCAATAAAAGCATATAATAATAAATATAAAATGAAAAGTAAACTTTGCAATATGTAAAGTTATAATTGCATAATTAATTTTGAAAAGCAAATGAAAAGGATGGAGATTAATTATTGATTATTTTTGCTAATAATTTTTTTAAAAAATTCATTTAAATTTTAAAAGTGTTGGACAAAAGCGTCTACATTTATTAATATATGTATACGTTTTTGTCCAAGGTATTTCATATTATGAATAAGATAAATGAAAAGATAAATAAAGTTTTTAAAAGACACGGTGGTTTTGCCAGAACAAATGATATTCTAGCTGCTGGTATTCACCGACGTGATATAAAAAGGATAAGAGACAAAGGGCGGATAATCCGGGTAAAAAGAGGACTTTACCGCCTATCTGAGATTCCTCTTGTTTCTAATCAAGGTTTTATTGATCTTGCCCGTGCTGTTCCAGATGGTGTCATCTGTCTACTTTCAGCTCTTTCTTATTATGAGCTTACTACTTTTAATCCATCGGTTATATCCATGGCACTATGCAGGGGGAGAAGGCGCCCTAAGATTGAATACCCTCAGGTCGAATTTTATTATTTTTCTAAAAAACAATTTAAAGCAGGTGTTGACGAGATAAAAATTAAAGGTCATAAGATTAGTATATATTGTCCGGAAAAAACCATATGTGATTGTTTCAGGTATCGTAGCAAGCTTGGACTGGATATTGCAAAAGAGGGGCTGTCGGAATATCTTAAACTAAAGGGCCGCAACCTGGAGAGGCTGTTTGAATATGCTGAAATCTGTAGGGTTAAAAAACTCATGGAGATCTGGGTTAATGCCATGATTTAAAAAAGAAATGAAAAGAGAAATTAAAAATAAACCAGCTTCCATGAGAGCAAAACTTATAAATATTGCAAGAACTGAAGGGATTGACTTTGATGCTCTTCTACTAAGATATTTTCAGGAAAGGTTTCTTTACCGGCTGTCCATTTCTGAATTTTCTGACCATTTCATACTTAAGGGAGGACTTCTTTTAATTTATTTTCAGATACCGGGCACAAGGCCAACCAAAGATATAGACTTTCTTGCAGAGCAGTTGAATAATGATCAAACTGAGCTTGAAAATATTTTCAGAAAAATTGCCGAACTGTATTTTGACGATGGCGTTAAGTTCGACCCTTTATCTATTAGCTCAGATCGGATTAAAGAGGATGCCGATTATGAGGGAATACGACTGAAGATAGATGCAACTTTAGGCCAGGCAAGAAAAAGACTGCAAATGGATATTGGCTTTGGGGATATAGTAATTCCTAGAGCTAAAAAAATAGAGTTTCCCACCTTGCTGGAACAAATACCACCGAAAATCAAGGTCTATTCAATAGAAAGTATTATATCTGAGAAGTTCGAAGCTATGGTTAAGCTAGCTATGGTCAATAGTCGAATGAAAGACTTTTATGATGTATATACTCTTTCTATTAACTATGATTTCTGTAGTAATAGACTTAAGAAAGCAATCGAGGCTACCTTTAAGAGGAGAAAAACTATAGTTCCTGTAAACCCATTAATTTTTCGAACCGAATTTCATAATGACAAAGGAAGACAAAGGCAATGGGCTGCCTTTCTACGTAAATCTAGACTTGCTAATACAGATAAGAGTTTTAATCAAATAATGGAGAGAATTACAAAATTCTTAAAACCTATTGTAATTTCAATTAATAATAAAACTCAAATAGAAAAATCATGGTATCCATCATTAGAACGTTGGGAAAAGCAAATAATATTATAGTTGGATCTTCTTTTTTATTTTATTAAATTCTATAATTTGTTATAGATGATTACTGAAGGCTGGACAGAGGTTTTTAGTCAATGTAGTGCTGCAGTAATAAAGAAACTAATAAAGGATATAATTAAAAATGATATAAGATATTTTCTCCTGAATCCTGATAGTATCAAGAAGTACATATTGAATAAAAGTAAAAAAAGTCTGAATAATGACTTTAAACCTATTGAATTTGAAAATAAAAAGGATAAAATAAAAATTCACCAGTAGC
>CAZHOY010000255.1:0-2969 GCA_964534695.1 uncultured Actinomycetota bacterium
GGATTATTGGTTCAGCACGTTCAGTAGGGCAGGCCTTTAGCATGGGGATAACTTCATTGGTTATGGTCTTTTATATGGGAAATGTTCAAATCAGCCGTAGTAACTATCCCAATTTTATTATAAGCATTAAAGTAACTTTTATTATACTTACAATACTTTGTTTTTTTGGTATATTTGCTTCTATTGCAAGAGGCAAAATAAATAAAATAAAAGAATAACCTATAAAAGTTATTGGGGCATTGCGGCCGGGAGCAAAAGATATCCAATTTGAAATACAAAAAAATAGTACCTTTTGATTTGTAAATAATATAAAGATTTCAAGATTAAAGATATTGACAAAAAGTCTTTTTTGTTGTATATATCTTACCATAAAAGGTCGATTAAATTCGGTGATTGTGTTGCTCTTGTTTAATATTTTTTAGAAAGTGAGGTGATTTTGATGCCTTGCTGTGTTGGGAAAAAAGATAAAGGAAAAGATAAAGGAAAAGGAAAAGGAAAAGATAAAAAAGAAGATTAAGAGGCTAAATAGTAATATCAATAAACTTCCAACATAAAAACTCTGGGTTCACTTTTTAATTGAATAATAGGTTAGCGAACTCTATAAAAAATTATATAATTAGTTTATCTTATTACTAAAAATCAAAGAAATGCTTTAGTTAAAGCCCTAGCCATTTTATGGTTTAGGGCTTTACTATATAAAAAAAGGTAGGATTTAATCTTAGAAAAGAGAATTAAATGAATAAAATAATAAATGAAATCAAACAGATATGCCCACAAGAAAATTACGAATGGGGAAATAATAGGGACAGACACCTATTTATTTGAGATAATAAAATAGACGAAATAATTTTTCTTTAGAAGCTATAAATTCCGGCAACGTTTTGGCTAGTTCAATGATTTGATAACTTGCTTCTAACTTTCCAGAAATAAGAGGTCTATAATTAAACGCTATTTTTTCATTATAGACCTCTTATCTTCATTTTTTATGCACATTTTAAATCTTTAGCAAGTTCATAGGAAATAAGTTCTTTTGTTTCTGAAATTTTCCAAGCTTTTTCTTTGTGGGAAAGTTCAGAAATATCTTTTGAAGAAAGGTTTTTAAAACGATTAAATACATAATTCATAGTTTCTAATTCTTCCTTCGAGAAAATCGACAAACAAGGTTGTTCAATAGGTTTTATATGTATGAATTCCTCGGAATTGACAATAAAGTCAACCTCGAAGGTAATAAATTTGTCGGAAAGTATTCCTAATAATAGATCATATCTTACAGGAGTAGGTCCGTAGTAATTCTTTAAATATTTTAATCCCGTAATTGAAACAGTATTATTTCTAAAGCTTACAAAATCAGAATAGAAAAGAAATTTCATCAATTTGGTTTTATATAATTTTTCTACATTTGAGGCAAAATATAGAACCATATTTACTAATTTTTCGTAATTAAATTGGGTATATCCACAATATTCATCTAAAACCTCATTGGTATACTTTTTGATTATATTTTCTTCTAATGCATTATCTATATTATTAACCAATATATTATCTAATTTCCCCATTATTTTTTTATAATCCCTTTGGTTAATTTTATCTTTATTTCTTTCAGCTAATATTTTCATATTCTCAGGATTTTTTAACAGAACTAAAGTATCGTTATGGGATTGATCTTGTAATGCACCAGTTTCGTACCTATGGGTAGTTATTTCTCCCCATCCAAGTATTCGAGAGAAAGCTCTTTGACTAAGTCCGTACATTCTTCTAATTTCGGTAATTTCTTCTGGTAATAATAATGCATACTTACTTCTATATTTATTATATAAAACATCTAAGTTTTTATTTTCTATTTCTTCATCGAATATTTCTCTTCCAGTCTCTTTATCTATCCGAATAGTTTCTTCGATTTCTATAGGTTCACCCCTTACTTTATAGGTTGTTTTTTTAGTTATAAGTTTAGTATTGTCTGAGCGAATATTATCTTTACTTTTCATTTTTTCCCACCTTTTCAAACATAAAGACAAATTTTTCTATGTTTAACCTAATAATTTACCTTTATGTTTGCCTCCTTTTAGGTTTATTTTTGGGGGTAGGTCATTTCAAATTTGGCATCATGAAATGACATACATGCTATCTCATCACATCCTTTATTTTTTCTTATTTTTAATTTAATATAAATTTCTCATCCCTGAATTATTTTACCGAATTCCCAGATATGTTCACCTTTATGTTTATCTTTATCATAATCTTCAGTTGGTCCCCGGTAATAATTTTGTGGAGTGAGGCTTAGAATTTCTTGTTTCATATGGTAGGTTTTATAACCTAAAGCAGTCAAGGTTTTCATATTTTCCTCTCTTTTATCAAAAAAATCATACCTGCCTGCAGATATCAGTTTTTTGGCTTTTAGTAGAAAAATTTTAACATCGTCTTTTTGTGAAATTTGTATCACTCCTTAACGCAAATTAAATTAGATTTATTAAGAATTGTTATCATGTGATAATACTTTCTGGTTTATTATATATTATTTGTAAAAGAATGTAAAGCGTATTTATGCTAAAAAATCCAAATTTATAAAATTTTGCAGGGATAATAGGGACAGCTATTTTTTGGGATAAAAATAGATAAAAAGAATATTTCTTCTGGAAAGCATATGAAGTTGCGAAATTTGCTCCTGGAATCTTACAGGCCATGCTATCATTTAAATCAAAAATTCGAAACGTATCCAAAAAGTGGAGCCAGATATTTATAGTCCTTTGCATTTTGCTAAAGGGCTTTTTTATTTGGAAAGGATTTATAAAAGATTTGTAGTATAATAGACATAGAAAAATTATATTATATTGAAAGAAAGTATTTGAAAGTATATAAACTTAATAAAGGTATTTTAATAATTCATAAACGTAAACTAAAATATAGCTAAGTGATATAAAAAACGATAATGAGTAAATATAATTCTTTAAAAATATTAAAAAAATAAAGAT
>CAZHOY010000256.1:0-2966 GCA_964534695.1 uncultured Actinomycetota bacterium
TAATATTTTTGATGTAATAATTTGTAATCATGTTTTCGAGCATGTCCCGGATCATAAAAAAGCAATGAGTGAGCTCTGCAGGATTTTGAAGCCAAAAGGATGGGCCATACTCCAGGTTCCAATAATCAGTGAGCTAACTTTTGAAGATCCGGCAGCTACAACCTCAGAAGCAAGAGAAAAAATCTATGGTTTTTCCGAACATGTCAGGGGTTATGGCAGAGACTACAAGGATTTTCTGACTGAGGCCGGATTTTTAGTTAAAGTAGATGATTTTGTTAAAGAAATTGGAAATAAAATTGTTAAATACATGGGACTTCCCCAACACGAAGATATATTTTTCTGCACAAAACAATCAAGTATAAAAACCTGAGGTGATTAATCCGGTGACCTGATTACTTTATTAAAAAACATTATCCATATTAATATATATATCAGGATATTTATACTGCCAAAAAGAATAACTTGCAGCTTCCAATAAAGGACTGCATATTATATATTACTCTGGGAGATGTGTAATGAAAACTTTAATAATTTACGACTCAGTTTACGGAAATACAGAGAAAATTGCCAGATCCATCAGTGGTGCCATTGATGGTGATGTTAAGGTGCTTCGCACCAGTGAAGTAGATCCTTGCGAACTGGAATCGATTGATTTTCTTATCGTTGGTTCTCCGACCCATGGGGGCAGACCAACACTGGCAGTTCAGAGTTTCCTCAACCGAATTCCGGAGCTTGCTATTAAAGGTATCAATGTAGCTGCATTCGATACCAGAATGTCTTCGAAACTGGTTAGAATCTTTGGTTACGCCGCAGTAAAAATCGCTGGCAGCCTAAAAGCAAAGGGTGGTATTCTCACCCTGCCTCCCGAAGGTTTCCTGGTTAAAGGTGGTAAAGATCCGCTGAAAGAGGGGGAACCGGAGCGTGCTGCCAGCTGGGCAAAAGAGATTGTCAGCAGTAAAAAGTAATTTTATAGCTAAACAGGGTTGTATATTATAAGCTTTATTTTACTGTTTCATTTTCTTTATAGCCATCTCAGCAGCATTGCTTATCTGGTATGCTATAGGAGAAGCAGTCAAAGCAGGGTGGGTTCCCATTTGGAAAGTGGCTATATCATTAGCGGTCATCCTCTTGTGTATGCATCCGCCTATCAGATTTATCAATTCACCACCGGATTTTGCACCTATTAACTGCCCTCCAAGAATAATCCCGGTGCCTTTTTCAAATACCAGGCTAACCTTCAGATTACACCCACCGGGCATGCAGCCAGGATGACAGTTAGGGCCTTCAACCTGCCCTATCACAATATCATAACCATTCTTTTTCGCTTCGGAAATAGAAAGTCCGGCTCTTGCCAGCGCAGTATCTCCTATTATAGTAGAATAGGTACCTATAACTCCCTCATTTGACCTGTTTATTTCATAAAGATTAGCCCCGGCTATCCTTGCTTCATTGGAAGCAATAGAGGCCAGCATCAGATTAATAGGTTTCTTATTAAAGAAAGATATTTTTGCACAACAGTCACCGCATGCAAAAATATTTTGGTCATTTGTTTTCATATATCTATCAACCTTTATAAATCCCCTGTCATTTACTTCAATTCCTGCCTCTCTGGCAACCTTAGCATTAGGTTTTGCTCCTATCCCGATTAAAACAACATCCGCCTTTACTGTCTTTCCGCTAGACAATCTGACGCCTTCTGCTTTTTCATTTCCCGAAATTGCTTCAACCTTTTCATTTGTTATTACATTAACACCCCTTTTGCTAACCAAATCTTCTCCCTGCTTACAGAAATCTTCATCAAAGACTAGCATCAGGCAGTGAGGGAGCATCTCCACAACAGATATTTCTATGTCTCTATTTTTCTTACATTCATCAGCAAACTCCATTCCAATAAATCCACCACCAATAATTACCATATCCTTAGACTTACTTACCTCATCCAGCAAAAAATTTAAATACTTGTCGTCTTTTTTAACCGTAAATACATTTTTCTTATCAGAACCTTTTATAGGCGGGATTACCGGATCGGACCCGGTAGCAATAATGAGTTTTTCATATTCAATACTATCTCTTTTGTCAGTAACTACTATTCCGTTATCTTTTTTTATTTCTGTCACTTCCCCGATGAGCAAATCAATGCCGTTTTTTTCCAACACTACATCAGGAATTAAATTCTTTTCGGTCGTACCCATGGTACCATAGATATAAGGTATCCCGCACGGTATCAATACTCTTTTTTCCTTTCTTACTATCAATACTTTTTTTTCAGGATAAAACCTTTTTGCAGTAATTGCAGCGGTAAGACCCGCAGCGCTTCCTCCAATTACAACTACCTCGTATTTTTTCACAATTCCTCCTTAAATTAAAAATATGTACATTGTAAAAACACTGCTGACATTAATTTATGAGCATATGCTCGAAAAATAATATATCATCTTTATTCATAGAAATAAATTGATTTTTAAAGATATTTTTAATTTCGTAACATTTCTCCCTCCTTTTTCTATCATTATTATAATAGTGTTTATACTGGCTTAACTCTTGATGAGATTCTGAATGATAACTTAATATTGGAAGGGAAGTTGTGCAGAAATTTACCAAAATATACTGGTATAATAATCTTGGAAGGTTTAATATAGTAACCTTTTTATTTAAATTTTCTACAGTAAAATAAGAGAAAGGAGTTATAATTCTTAAGGAACTCAAGAATTTTGCTCTCCGTGGAAATGTTATAGATGTGACTATTGGAATAATTATAGGCATAGCTTTTGGAGCAATAGTAAGCTCGATGGTAAATGATATACTTATGCCTCCTATCGGGCTGCTTCTGGGTAATGCAGATTTTTCAAACCTGTTTGCAGTACTCAGAGAGGGGGCTGCTGCAGGTCCTTACCTTTCACTGGATGCAGCTAAAGAAGCAGGTGCAGTAACTTTAAATTATGGTATTTTTATCAATACTATTATTA
>CAZHOY010000257.1:0-2960 GCA_964534695.1 uncultured Actinomycetota bacterium
TGACTAGCGACAATTAGATTTCACTCCTGACGACAATTAAAATTCACGTTTAAAATCGTGAATTTTATGTCATTGTCCCCCTACACCTATAGGAAGGGGGAGGATATGAAGACAGACAAAGAAGTCAGGAGGTTATTTACCAACATGAACAAATTACCAACACTACAAGCATTAGCTGATAGAGCAGAAATGCATGAACAGACAGCCAGGAAGTACATTAATGCTAAGAAGTTACCCAGTGAGCTTAAAAAAGCACACACATGGCGAACCCGCAACGACCCGTTTGAGGAAGACTGGAAATTGCAGGTATTGCCCTTTTTAGAGAACAACACAGGCCTGGAGGCAAAGACACTATTTGAATACCTTCAGCGAAAATTTCCCGGAAAATATCAGGATGGTCAGTTACGAACCCTGCAAAGAAGGCTCAAAACCTGGAAAGCACTGGAAGGACCCCCGAAAGAAATAATGTTCCCCCAGATTCATTATCCTGGAATCCGGAGCCAATCAGATTATACCCATATGGACAAACTCGGGATTACTATAGGCGGTGCCTCATTTCCCCATTTGGTGTATCACTTTGTACTTACATACTCCAATTGGGAAACCGGAACAGTTTGTTTTTCCGAGTCTTTTGAAAGTTTAAGCCTTGGACTGCAAAATGCCTTATGGGAACTGAATGGAGTCCCACAGCAGCATCAAACTGACAGCCTTTCGGCAGCGGTAAAAAATACAGATCCAAAAAGGGGATTTACACAAGCGTATGATGAGTTATTAAACCACTATAATCTTGAAGGCCGGAAGATTCAGCCTAGATCACCGAATGAAAACGGTGATGTTGAAAAGAGCCACGACCTATTTAAAAGAGCAGTTGACCAGCGTTTGATCCTGCGGGGTTCCAGAGACTTCAAGTCCCGGGAAGAGTACGAAGATTTTTTAAAGAAACTGTGCAAAGAGCGAAACCAGGGGCGGCTGGAAAAATTTCATGAAGAAGAAAAACTTTTAAAGAAATTACCACCCACCCGCCAGGATTCACATAAGGAGTTCACAGTCTCGACAACAAAGAACTCCACTATCACGGTGCAGCATAACACGTATTCCGTACCCAGTCAACTTATTAAATTAAAAGTAAAAATATACATGCATGCTGAATACCTGGAGCTATACTATGCTCAAAGACTGGTAGAGACAATACCCCGGCTCCGGGGGGAAGGTAAGCACTATATTCAATACCGGCACATCATTGACAGCCTGATTAAAAAGCCTGGAGCTTTTGAAAACTATAAATACCGGGAAGATATGTTTCCCTCCACCTATTTCAGGATAGCTTATGACCAACTATTAAAACAACATACCCATAAAAAAGCAACCAAAGAGTACTTGCAGATATTATACCTGGCTGCAAAAGAAGGGGAAAGCAATGTGGAATACGTCTTACAAAGAAGCATCGAGGCTGGACTTGATATTTCCTCTGTAGATGTAAAGGATATTATAAAATTCGAAAAAAATGATCACAAGCAATTAAAAACGGACATTAACATAGACCCGGTTGATTTAAACAGCTATGACGAGCTGGTTTCCGGAAAGGAGACTGACTGATGAAGGCAGAGTTAAATAAATATTTGAAAGAGCTCCGGTTACCGTCTATCCGGGAATACTATGAAGAGGTTGCAGAACGGGCTACACGGGAGAATTACAGCTATGAAGATTTTCTTTATGAGTTGGTGAAGCTTGAGTACGAGGAAAGAACTCAAAAGAAAATAGCCAGATTCCGGCGGGAATCACGCCTTCCAACAGCAAAAACACTGAAAGCCTTTAACCGGGACAGGCTCCCTGGAAAAGTGAATATGAAGCTGAGCACTTTAATAAAAGGCGCCTTCACATCCAAAGCTGAAAATATACTTGCGTTTGGGAATGCCGGGTCCGGAAAGACACATTTGATTTGTGCGTTAGGTCATGAGCTTGTTTCTCAAAGTAAACGTGTTTCATTCCGGAAATGTGCCTTGCTTGTTCAGGAGCTTCTGCAGGCTAAAAAGGATTTGAAGCTGCCGGCAGTACTTAAAAAGCTATCAAGGTATGATGCCATCATTATCGATGATATCGGTTATGTACAACAATCGCGGGAAGAGATGGAGGTGCTCTTTACATTGCTTGCGGATTGTTATGAACGAACAAGTATTATGTTGACTAGTAACCTTTCGTTTTCACAGTGGGAAAAAATATTCAAAGATCCGGTAACTGCAGCGGCGGCAATAGACAGGCTTATACACCATAGTGTTATTATCGAGCTTAATCTGCCAAGCTATAGGTTAGAGGAAGCCAGGAGGGAAAAAGGTGTTGATGAAAATCAATCTGAAAAGTTAGAATGAGAATTGCGCTCAAAATGACACAGGAATCGATTTTAACAACCAGATGGTGTCTATGTATTAAAACGGGCGCAAAACGCCATGACGGCGATCCTCGTGAAACTGGGGGATGGTTTTTGCGTGGTCACTGAACACTTGTTTGTTTATTTTCTTACCAGCTAACAAATAAAAAATGCTTGATAAAATTTTTTATTGCGATTAGAATTTAGTTATCGATGCTGTTATACCCGTAGCCTATGGGCATAGAGCATGTATGTGGTACTGCTGGATATGAGGACACTTTTGCTATATCCTTTTTTGATGATACGGGGACGATAGTTGATCACATATCCACAGTTTTGTAATTTATTTTTTTAGAGTATGTCTATACCGACGGGAGTTATCCACAAGCTGCCTTCCCCGGATATCTATTATTGTATCCTTTAAAGGCTGCTTGTGGATAACTCTGATATGGCGTCTGTACAAGAACTATGTGTAAATATATATAATGTTTTATTAGATTGCTA
Source organism: uncultured Actinomycetota bacterium (assembly GCA_964534695.1). Taxonomy (GTDB): domain Bacteria; phylum Actinomycetota; class Humimicrobiia; order Humimicrobiales; family Humimicrobiaceae; genus CAZBSE01. The sequence continues at coordinate 2,870 of CAZHOY010000257.1, forward strand.
TTTGCGTACCTAATCATGTGAGTCACAGCCCCCTGGGGGCTGACGTGATTTTTAATTGTCGTTAAGGGTGAAATCTAATTGTCGCTAGTCA
>CAZHOY010000258.1:0-2933 GCA_964534695.1 uncultured Actinomycetota bacterium
AGATGGCCTGTTATGACGCGCTTTCTCAAAGATACGTCGTAAGTTTGCTTCGGATTCACCATACCACTTGCTAGTAAATTCTGTTCCACTAACTGCAAAGAAAGCAGCTCTTGCTTCATGGGCAATAATGCGAGCCAGTTTTGTCTTGCCTATTCCAGGGGGGCCGAATAGCAGAATACCTCGGGTTGGCCGGATTGACATTTTAAGTAGTGCCTCACGCGATTTTGTATTGAATTGAGATTTGATAGTATCCAGTATTTCATCTTTAATCTCATCGATGCCAGCTAATTCATTCCACTTATCTGACGGTATTTCTTTGTACACTCTTTCTATTTCTTCAGCTTGTTCTTTACTTTGTAAGGGTAGGGATAATACTGATGGCACAGTCTCCAATATAGGTGATATTAATCCTATCAATACTGCAGGTGCAAAGATACTGAAAATAAATTTACCAATTTCTACTTTACTTCCAATTAATAATAAAGGTAATAAGGAGTGTCCTAAAAGAAGAATGGGTACACTGCTTCCTATCGCAATTAGCCGTATACGATAGTTCCGAAGGTTTGATTTAAAAAGTAGTAATCCAAAAACACCGGCAGTAATTGCCCACAAAATGACCTGAGCCAAGAGAATAGGGCGCTCAATAAAAGGTTTAAACAATTTCGAGAGTAAAGCTGCCTCACCAGTTCTTTTTTTTATTAATGTTTTCAGCCATGTGAAATCGAGCAAAGAATTAACCGGTACTGATTGTGGAGAGATAAGTGGTGTAGTTTGTGCTCCCAACATAAGCAATCCAACACTGGCTTTTCCCCTCATTAGTGCAAGTACTTCAACCCAAAAGCACGTCAGTGCTCCCAAAGCTGCGCCGCGACGATAACCTAAAAAACCTGCCATCAATGGTGAAACGAGCAATAAGCCTGTCAGTTGAGGCTGTAAGGAGGTAATAGTAGCAGTTGCCAGTACAAGAAATCCATAAGGTCCTGCTGCGCCAGTCAATACAAGTAGTAGCAGATATAATATTGTCAATGTTATTGAACTTGAGTTATATGCTATTGGTAGTATGTATACTGCTAATGCAAACATTAGCCCCACACCTGGCCTAAGAAACCATATAACAGTTACAACAAGGATCAACAACCACTGCCAACTTAGGGGATAGTAAGGAAGTATACTTGTAACATAATAAGTAAAGCATGCCGCTAAAAACGCTGTGATAATTTTGAATATTAGCTTATGATAGCGAGGAGCTAGTGCATGTATTGTAATCCATCTTTTCATCAAATTTTTATAGTATGTTTAAGTAAAATATTTTAAAACTAGCAAATTGCCTAACTGAAAGTATGTTCAAAATTATTTTTATCTATAAGAATCAATTTTAAAAGCATTTGCTAGGACTCTTCTGAATTGTAAACACCTTAAAATTCATCCTCATTCATTCTAAATCTCTTTAGATTACTATACTAAAAATATAAAAATTTTACTAAGATTATATATAATGTAACAATATAGATATAACTATAAATCAACCGCTGTCGTCTAGTTGAATATGAGTAAAATACTAAACAGATTTTATTGAATATAGAGAGGTTATTAGATGTTATATTTTTTAATATTTTTTCAATAATAAATGCAGTAAATATACCCATTCAAGATTCTTATTGCCATGCATTGTTACCTATTATAAAATTTATAGAAAGTACTTTTTCTTTATATTGATTAATCTAAAAAGAGACGATTGGCCTGAATATTAAAGGATCTAGCGCATTAAAAATTACAATAGTTGCTCTCCTAGTTATTCCTACAGTATTAGTTTTTTCCTGTAAAATTGAAACTACCTATGAATAAACTAATTAAATTAATTATCTTAAATAAAAATGTCAGAAAAAAAGGGAAAATTTGAACATCCTCCAGATAAAGATCCTCTTAATCAAGGTAAAGAAGCTGATCGTGAGAAAATAATTAATGAGGATATTATTAGTTGGCTTGAAGAAGAATCTAAAAAGGATGGCTCTGGAGGAGTTGTTACAAAGAAAGTCAAAAAGAGAATAGTTAGAAAAGTTGTTGCTTATATTCTTATAGGTATTGTTGTTTCAGTTGGTGGCTTTATTACTTTAGGAGAGACTGGACATCTACCAGGACCAGCACAGGTTTGGTACGATACAACGTCAGAGAAGATAAGAGGAGTTTTTGGCATAGAAGAGGTAAGTGAAGAATTTACCAATTTAGTTGAGGAAGCAGAGCCAAAAGAATTTACTGGTCTGGAGATAGATGGTCTAAATCATGTTTGGCAAAATAATAGATGGGAATATGTTGACCCGAATGACGGAGTAGTGGCTGGTTTCTGGAATGAAAAAGAAGGGAAATATGAACAGACAGCCAATATTCTAAGAGGGGAATGGTTTGGTTTATTTAGCCCAAAGTCTCTCCAAGAGGTTGAAAAGATGTTACCCCAAGAAGAATGGACAGAAGAAAATTGGCAAAGCGGTAAAATTAAAGTTCCACTTCCCTTTATGATTACTAAAGGAGGAACAATTGAAGAGATCAAAACTAGCGTACTTAATAATAGGGCAACTATTCTAGCCATTTCAGACTTACGGGCTGGTAAGACTGATATTTTCTCGCCGATTAACCATCCTGATTTGACGTTATTTATACCTTCAGATCCCCCAACACCCTCTGGCATTGCTCTGGTTGAAGGGAATATTAAATTAAGCCTGCTTTTTGCTAGTCGCCAGGTACTAAATGAATATTTAGAAAATATTGAAAGACGTAATACAGAAGTTAAAATCGGGACTAAACTTCTAGGATTAACTAGTGAGGTTTTATCTTCAATCAAACTTAAACTTTTAAGTCCCTCACTTGAAGATGATAAATATCAACTTTTATTGACTATTGATAATCCTAAAACAGGAAATGCTTTAAATTCCTCTTTT
>CAZHOY010000259.1:0-2869 GCA_964534695.1 uncultured Actinomycetota bacterium
CTTTCCAGCGAAATATACTGCATATCTTTAAAATTACCCCTCTTCTGATTTACCAGCTTCATTACTTCCCCTATATAATTTTTGGGCGTGATTATGGTCGCTTCTACATATGGCTCTTCTATTTTTAAAATTTTCTCCCGGACAGGAAAATCAGAAGGCCTTTTGACCTCAACTGTTAAGTTATCGCTTTTGGTTATTTTATAGACCACAGTGGGTGCCGATGTCAGTAGTTTCAGTCCATATTCTCTTTCAATCCTTTCCCTTATGATTTCCATATGCAGCAGTCCCAGGAAACCGCACCTAAAACCGAAACCCAGGGCACCTGAAACTTCAGGGGTAAAATCCAGGGATGAATCATTCAATGAAAGTTTCCCCAGAGCGTCTTTTAAATTTCCATAGTCTCCTCCCTCTATGGGGAACAGACCGCAATAAACCATTGGTTTTGGCTTTCTGTAGCCGGACAGACTCTTTGCCGCAGGGTTTTTTAAGGAGGTTATGGTATCACCCACCATAATGTTTCCCACTTCCTTAATTCCTGTAATAATATATCCTACCTCACCTGCGGTCAGTGTTTCTTTTTCTATCATATCGGGACCAAATATCCCTACCTCTTCGACCTCACTGATAAAGCTTTCTCCCATAAACTTAATTTTATGACCCTTACCTATGCAACCGTTCATCACCCTTATAAGAACTATCACACCCCTGTAAGAATTGTATTGCGAATCAAAGATTAATGCCTGAAGGGGGCTATCGGCGCTTCCACCCGGGTGAGGTATATCGCTGACTATCCTTTCCAAAATTTTATCAATTCCATAGCCCGTCTTTGCGCTGACCTTTAAAATTTTTTCTTCACTTATACCCAGTACGCTGCCAAGTTCCATAGTAACTTCATCTATCCTTGCGCTCTTCAGGTCAATCTTATTAATAACCGGAATAATTTCCAGATTATTATCAACTGCCATATAAACATTGGCCAGGGTCTGTGCCTGTATCCCCTGGGTAGCGTCAACAATCAGTATTGCCCCTTCACAGGCAACCAGACTCCTGGAAACTTCGTAGCTGAAATCAACATGTCCGGGTGTATCAATTAAATTGAATATATACTGCCTGCCGTCTGATTTGCTGTTGTAGAGGACCCTTACCGAATGAGCCTTTATGGTAATTCCCCGCTCCCTTTCGAGTTCCATATCATCCAGGAATTGGTCCAGCATCTCTCTTTTGCTTACAGTCTCCGTTATTTCCAAAATTCTGTCAGCCAGAGTGGATTTGCCATGGTCTATATGAGCAATTATGGAGAAATTCCTTATCAGCTTATTATCCATCATAAAGCAATAAATAATCTATTTTAAAATTATTGTCTATCATTTAACAAAAAATCGGTCAATCCGGTTATTTTTTCCGGTAAAATCACTTTTATACTCTTACTCATTCTTTTTAAGTTTTCTGAATAATTCTACCACAAATTTTATCTCTTCCATTTTAAATAAAACAGTACAGCATACATAAATACCTATGCCGGTCACAATAGCCAGAAGCAAAAACAGTATCAGCAGCCACAGACCCCCGTATGCAAAATTTTCAAACCAGTTCCATAAAAAATACAGTGCTGTACCCATAACAGCTGCTGCCGAAAATATTTTCACGTATGATATAAGTATTCTCCTGCCCCCAAAATTTCCTATTTTCTTCTTTAATATTATAAATAGAATTACTACATTGCAGAGCGCAACCAGAGTTGTAGAAAGAGCCAGTCCGCCGACATCCATATACTTTATTAAAATCCAATCCAGAATCAGGTTAACTATAATGGAAATGCTGGCAACCTTAAGAGGAGTTTTTACATTTTTAAATGCGTAAAATACACGGTTTAATATCATAAGTAATCCAAAAAAAATAAGGCCAAGGCTGTGGAAGATTAAGATATATGCCACTTTTCTTGTGTCATCGGGACTGAAATTATAATGCTCGAACAGTACCTTTATTATAGGGTAACTTAAAATTACCATTCCTACGGTTGCCGGCAGCATTATATACCCGATTTCCCTTACCCCCAGAGAGAAACTCTCCTTTATTCCCCTGATGTCATCCCCGGCTGCCTGCCTGGATATCAGCGGATACAATACGGTTACAATTGCCACTGAAAACACACCCAGCGGCAGGTTGGCAACTCTCCATGATAGTGTCAGGGCAGTAGTGTTTCCCCCTCCCAGATTCAATGCAAAAAAATTATCTATACTGTTGTTCAGATGAACCGCACCCAGGCTTAGCAGAATGGGGAGCATAAGGGAAAATATTTCCCTGACACCCTTATGTTTAAAATCTATATTTAATCCGTATCTTAACGGCGAGGCTCTAAGCTGGGGAACCTGTATTAGAAGGTGCAGGATCGATCCAATCATTACCCCTACAGCCATACCGTATATTCCCATGCGGGTAAAAAGCAGAACAGCAAAGATTATGGTAATTATATTCATCACAAAAGGGGCAAGGGAAGGAACTGTAAAAATGTTATGTGAATTCAATATGCCGGTAGCCAGGCCGGACAGGGACATTATAACCAGAGAGAATATCATAATTCTGTTCATTACTATAAATTTATTTATATCCATCTGGTTGTTTGCAATTTTTGAAAGAACCGTTCCTACCTGTGGGGATAGAATAAATATGGCCACAGCAATAATAAGAAACACCACGGCCATTATATTTATAACCGAGTTAACAAAAATTTTTAAATCGTTCTTCTTATTGTCCTTTAAATACGTCGAGTAAATAGGTATAAATGCCGCTATTATAAGGCTTTCGGCAAAAAGCACCCTGAAAAGATTGGGGATAAAATAAGCCCAGGTAAAAGCATCTGTATCATAGG
>CAZHOY010000260.1:0-2863 GCA_964534695.1 uncultured Actinomycetota bacterium
CAGTCTTTAGCTTTAACATAATTTATTATAAGTCTTTGATAAGCATAAGTTCCGGAGTGGCATAGTTTAACAGCTTCTTCACAATGATAATTACATTTTTCTATATCTTTTAACTTTTCATAACACATAGCATAGGTTATATGAAATTGAGCCAATTCTTCTCTATCGGTTATAGATTTAAAGTAACAATTTAATAATTTTATAGCTGAATTATACTGCTTGGCATAATGTAAATTACAAGCTTGTAAAGAAATATCCATTAATGAACCGATAACGCAAAACCCCCAATAAGGTAGATAATTAAAATCATTATATAGAAAAATAAAAAGAATAAAAATGATTTGATTTAAGATGTAAGAAATTAAATATATGAAATAGATTTTAAAAACTAAAAAGATCCTTAAAATTGATTATTTCTTTTAAAATTTGGTTCGAAATTTCAATACTTAGGGGAGCCATCTTAATACATTTTTTAAAATATTTATTAATTATTATATTATAAATTATTTATGTTCTAAATCCTATCTTTTTAAGCTTTGTTAAGTTTACTTTTTACTCTCTTAAGAATTTGTAATCCATTTTTATCAAAATAACCCTCTTCTATATCGAGTTCAGAGTAAATTTTTGATTCAAATAATTTTTTATTGCCACTAAATTCATCATAACCAAATCCGTAAACTTGAAGAGTTAACTTAGTTCCCAATTCAAATAGATCCTCAAGTAATATTGATTTTTCTAAGTATTTATTTCTAATCCATTCAGGATAAATTGATTTGGAAAAATCTTTGACTTCATTTAAAAGTAGGGTAATTATTGTTCTACTTTTACTTTTTCTAACTGGCGTTATCTTGGGTATATTATTATTAGTTACTGGTATATATATTACTTGCCAATTATTTTTAAGAGAAGGTTTTAACCCCTTAATTCTAAGTTTTGTAATTAATTCTAAATCTAATATCGTTCTTCTACCTGCATTCTCGAATTTAATTCTATACATATATTTGGGATTATTTTTGCTTGTTTTGGTTTTACTAATACCTATTGAAAATTTTATTATAGGATTAAATCTATGAGTGATAATCCACCAAGCTAGGGCTGATGCAGCCACACCTATTGGAAGTCCGATAAAGACCAAAATAATATCTGACCAATACATCAATTTACTCCTAGATTATTAAAAATTTCATCTTTAATATTCTTACCATTACCTAGGATGAGTTTTCATTATCTGTATCATTATCATCGTTATCAGGCTCAATTTCTCCTTCTTCTTCTTCTGTTTCTTCATTATATATTATTTTATTCAAGATATTCCTCCTTTCTAGATTATAAGTTTAATGTAAATGTAAAATTAAATATTTATACTTTAATTTAATATACTATTATCTTAAAATATTCTTTAAAAAAGTAAAGTAATTTTTATTTCCATTTATTCTGAATACTTCCATTGTGATTCTGTAGATATTGAGATATTTAGATTATTTGTTCAAACCAATACCATGTATTATTAAATTAATTATAAAAAAGGATATTTATGAGTAATACAGTTTTTGTACCTTCAATGATTTTGAATAATAAGACATATCAGATTTTTCAAGTTATTACTTCGGAAAGAGATGGCAGTATTTATATTACTTTTCCTTATTATAAGTACAAGAAAGGGTTAGTCAGTTTAGTAAGATTTCCAAAAGGAAGTAGAGAAGTAAAAAATTTAAGCTTGATTGATAAAGGAAGCAAAGGAAAGGTAACTTCTCACTGTGTTAAAGTATCTCATCATATTAGTGGGCAAGCTAATTTTTAATTGACTGGTAATGTCTTTACTATTTTAAAAAACAGAGTGTTGAATTAAATAAATCATCTGGTCATTTATTTACTATTCAATTTATTGAAAAAATCTAAATTAGTATAATAAATTTTTTTACCTGCTAATAAAACAACTTAAATATTCTTTTATTTTAGTAATTTCATCTAATATATCTTGATTGCAGCTAAAATAGTAAGTTCGAAATATGTCAACTATGGGGAGCCTAATTAATTATAAAGTTCATTAATTTTAATTATTTCACTTATAATCTGGTTCGAAATTTCACTACTTGGGGGAGCCATCGGTTCTGACTCTTCAAGATTATTATAAAATTTACAGTAAATTATTAATTGAATTAAATGAAACTATAACTTCAGTACCTTTGTCTGGTTCACTACTAATTTTAATGGTACCTTTATGGAAATCCACAATCTCTTTTACTATAGAAAGACCCAGACCAGAACCTCCCTCATAAATACTTCTAGCCTTATCAACTTTGTAGAACCTTTCAAAAATACGTCTCTGGTCATTTAAAGCTATTCCTATACCCGTATCTTTAATAGTCAAAATAATATTATGCTTATACTTTTTTAACGATAATAGTACCTCTCCATTCTTTCTATTATAATCAATTGCATTTTTTAAGAGATTAGCGACAAGGCAGTTTATTTGATCAGCATTTCCTATTATATAAAGTGATTTTTTTATATCTTCATTGAGACTAACCCCTTTGTTATTAGCATACGTCTGAATTGATTTAATCTGGCTTGAGCAAATAGAAGAAAGGTTTATTTTATCTTGGCTCTTTTCTGGTTTTGTTGAATCACTACGAGCCAGAAAAAGTAAATCATTTGACATATTTATTAATTTATTTACTTCTTCAAGTAATTCTCCATTAAGTTCTTTATAGTCTTTTAAGGTTTGATTTTTTCCTATATCCATTGTTTCAATACCTGTCTTCATTATTGACAATGGAGTCCTCAGTTCATGTGCGGAATCTGAAACAAATCTTTTTTGCTCATCCAGGGATTTCTTAATTGGTTGTAAGGTTTTACCTGC
>CAZHOY010000261.1:0-2851 GCA_964534695.1 uncultured Actinomycetota bacterium
TAATCGCTGAATAAAACTATATACTTTTAGGTGACATAATCGCTGAATATTGACACAGACGAATTGTTTTATTGTTTTATTTAAAAAGTACCCGAAAATATTTTATTAAGACCGGAAAGCCTCCATACCTAAGAGAAAAATAATCCTTTTAAATATAGAAGTGAAAAGAAGTAACCTTAACTATTTACTAAAAACAGTAACATCTTAAAAACAAGACAGATACAGTAAGACTACAAGGAGATTCACCAGAAAATTATATAGGTGCCCAAATTTGCTTTTTGGTTCTGATTGTTTTTCCGGAGGCTGCTGCTCTGCCAATCATGATACCCAAATAAGTGTCCTGCAACGCCTCTGCCAGACTGTAGAAAGGAACTCCTCCGTTTACGTAAGATCCCATCTTCTCAAGACATGTTGCCACAGCTATTTCGTCATCTGAAAATCTACCGGGCAAAAAGGGGTTTTTATAAACCCAATCACTTCCTGCCAGAATCCCCTTCATGTAAAAACCTTCCAGGTTCCCATTCCGCCCTGCCTCCTGCCTGAGGAACTCGGTCTGCACTGGGGTCTTAAAGTCCCGGAGATACTGTATCTGACAATTATTGATTTCTCCACGTTCACCACGTATAAGGATCTTTGAAGACCTTATCCATGAAAAATACTGGTCATCTGTAAAATCGTAGACCCCCAGTCTGTCACCAAAATCCAGATTAGCAATCGTCTGCCTGGAAATTTTTATTTGTTCTTTTCTAGGAGGTCCGTTGCGCCCAGGCCCATTGACAATCGGAAATTTAAATGAAAAACCGTTGATAACTGCATCCTCAAAGCCGATATCAAGAAACTTTCTTATTAAACTGGCCCCATGATAGTCATGAGCAACCGAAATTTGAGCCTGGCTGACATTTCCAAGTTTTCCTGATTTAATAAGATTCAGGATGGCAGCATTTTTAGGTTGAAAAGCATATTGCTCCGAGACCTGAACTTTTGCATTGGTCCCTACAGCATTAAACAAAGACGACAGCCCGTCAATATCCCTTGAAGGAGGAGTTTCTATTAATACCGGTATATTGCGCGACACAAGCTCTATAACAATTTTTACCGCTGCATCCGAAGGAACCGCCACAACAACGAATGAATGGGCGGATTTTTTCAGGAAATCATCGAGGGTGTGATATGACTTTACCGCCCAGGCGGATTCGATAGCGGCCTCCCTTTCCGGGTTCCGAACCATTATTCCCGTTATATTAAATCTTTCAGGAAGCATATTTGCTATGCGTAAAAAAAAATCAGCTCTCCAGCCCCCTCCAATAATTCCAAACTCTATCCTATTTTTCATAAGCCATTTCCTTTCTATATTATAGTTTTATTGGAACCAACCAGGTTTTTACTTACTCCTGCCGCTCACAATTTTCTTCCGTCCCTTCCGCCTCCCGTACCCGAATACGGCATTCCTGGATTCCAATCAATAGAACCGGGGGGAGTGAAAAAGTCTACCGGGAATGTCACCTTGCAGCTGTGGCGGCTTGAAATATAGGCTCCTTCCACCAGTTCAAGTGCCGTAAGAGAGCTATCGGGTACATCGTAGTTAACCAATCCACTGTCAATCATACTGGCCATCGCCTCTAGATGGCGCTGGTGTCCCGATTCAGTATAATTGCCTGTTTTGACAACAGATCCGGAAGGATTTTCACTATTAAGTATGTAGTATGAGTCTCCCCAGCCACTAAAAACAATCAGCCCGCCGGATCCGATTATCCTGTACGGCGTGCCAGGAATATCTGGATCTGTAAGGACATTGTCTCCTGTATTCATGACCACGCGAATCCCGCTCTTTGTCTGTGCATAAGTCACTCCGGTTGTCTCTACCTGCATTCCGTCGCGATATGTACGCGTGCTTGATTCACAAACTGCCATCACGTAATCTATCTCCTCCAAACCGGTAAGATTAACAAAATAATTTAACCAGTGAATACCGGCATTAATGATATCCCATTTTGAGCACTGGATTTCGGCCAGCTTCAATTTGCCGATATCACCGTTCTTAACGCGTTTTATTATTTCCGCTGTGGACTTTTGCTGAAGCATTCCATGCGGAACAGCCATGGGAATATTCCGTTTTTTAATCGCTTTAAGAATTTTTCTGCCGGAAACAACAGTATGCCCAAGCGGCTTTTCTACCAGAATTCCTTTTAACGGAAGAGCATTTAGTGCATCTATGGTAATCTGTTCATGGGAAGATGGGAATGTGCTCACACAGACAATATTTGTCGGGCATTCATTAAACATCTTGCTATAATTGCTAAATGTTTTCACACCCGGATAAGACTCTTCAATTTTTTTACAAACAGCGGGTTTCAAATCAGCTACTGCTTTGAGTCTGAATCTTGAAGAATTTATCAAAGCTTTTATGCTCAGGTTTCCACCGCTTCCTCCCCCGACAACCGAAGCCGTAAATTTCTTTTCATCGTTCATAAAAACTCTTCTCTTTCCTATAGTATTGTAATCTGTATTAATCAGCTTTCTGTTAATATCAAACCCGCATCCAGTTTCTCTTAAAACATGCTTCACTCCAGCCATTTATAACACTTACCAATATGGACACAGTAATTTTACCTATTTTAATAAAAGGGTATATAAGAGTACTTAAGTGTACCTCTAAATTCGCGGCCTCCGAAATATCACCAGAATATATTCCTTTATCAATTATCCTTTCTTCTCTGTGATGTGCTCTCCCTCACAACCAGCTTTGTCTTAAAAATACATGTCTGTTTGGGCAAATCTTTATCTTTAATTCTATTCAGCAATAGTTCCATTGCGGTTCTACCTATTCTGTACCTTTCCAGCTCTATAGTAG
>CAZHOY010000262.1:0-2849 GCA_964534695.1 uncultured Actinomycetota bacterium
CTTCTTCCTTAAAGGGCATGGTTACATTTAATCCCGTAAATCCCAGTTTCTTTATGCCTTTAAAAGCTGTAATCAGATCTTCAGGAGAAAATTCAAATGCGACATAAACAGCTTCCTTTGAATATTTTTTTATAAGATAATTATGAATTTTTGGAGATAAGCTTTGCTTTACAGGATTACCTATAAGTGCAATAACCTTTGTATTGGAACTAATCATCTTCAGTCTCTTTTATAATTATTTTTGCAATATTATTGCTGTTAATATTTTATTTCGAAAATATTATATTTTTTACTATCTTTAGTTTCTTCTATTTCAACATCCGCTACTGCTGAAAAAGCAGGACCTTTTTTTACCTCTTCTATAAAATTTTTCAGGTCTTCTTCTTCTCCCTGACAGATTACTTCAACTTTCCCGTTAAAAGTATTTTTAACATATCCTCTGATACCGTATTTGCCTGCTATCGACTCCGCAAAATATCTGAATCCGACACCCTGCACCCTACCGGATAGTATAACTTCATAAGTTTTAATATTTTCAAGCATATATCTTTTAAATTAATTATAATAATTATACTAAAATTTTTTTATATTTTCAAATTTCTAAATTTTTATAACTTTTATTATAAATTATAAATTCTGCATTTTAATCCTGAATATCGAGAAAGGATTTACTGTACCTATATCGCTTAAAATAACCACATCATTGGGGTCGGCACAACCGACTTCGGCATTATCTGTAACTGATATAATTCTTTTTAGCATGGATTTTTTGGGACTTTTATGGGGCTGCAGAACATCTATAATCTCCCCCTTTTCAAAATGATTCTTTACACTTATTACAGGACCATTGTACTTTTTGCTGTAACTTTTATATGTTCCCACAAATCTGTATTTCTTTATATATCCGACATTATCATTATCTTCAAGTTCACCTTTATGTTTTAAGAACATAAACCCCAGAGTAAAATTCCGGTGTGAACACTTATCCAGTTCACCGTTCAGGCAAGTTATTTCTTTTTCTGTAAATTTATTATCCCTGATATAATCCAGAGCTTTCCTGTAAACCCAGGTAACAATACTTACATAATTTTCTGTTTTCATTCTTCCCTCTATCTTAAAAGCATCTATTCCCATATTCGTCAGCAAATTTAGCTTCGGAAGCAGGCAGAGATCTCTTGAATTATATATATAGGTTCCTTTCCTGTCCTGTTCAATGGGAAAAAACAGATTTGGCCTTTCCTGTTCCATTAAATAATATTTCCACCTGCAGCTGTGGGCGCATTTACCTCTGTTGGCGTCACGACCGGTCATATATTTACTCAGCATACATCTTCCAGAGTAAGATATACACAGTGCTCCATGTATAAAAATTTCAATATCAATTTCTGTATTTTTCATTATTCTCTTCAGATCGGAAAAATTTACTTCTCTTGCCAGATTTACTCTACTCGCACCAAGTCTCTTAAAAAAATTTACTCCCAGGTGATTGTTTATATTGGTCTGTGTACTTATATGTATTCTACTGTCGGGCAATATTTCCTTTACCAGCTCCAGGGCACCAAAATCTGCTACTATTATGCCATCCAGAATGATGTTTTTTAATTTATTTAAATATTTTTTAAGCCCGGGCAGCTCATGTTGGTAAATTATGGAATTAAGGGTAAAATAAATCTTCACTCCATGCTTATGAGCATAATCAACACCCTCGTCCAGTTCAGAAATGCTGAAATTTCCCCTGGTGCTTCTTAGATTATATTCCTTTCCTCCCACGTAAACAGCATCTGCCCCGTAATTAACTGCATATTTTAAAGTATTTAAATTATTGGCAGGTACCAAAAGCTCAGGTATTTTTTTACTTTTTAGCATAATCCAAAATAATTACTTTTTTAAAAATTTTGAAATTGATATACCATCACTTATATCAAAGAAATAATTTCTAAAACTATCGGAACTTGTAACATAACTTATATATTCCTTGATTCCGTTTACACTGTTAAAATCATGCCTGCTGATTCTACGGTTAAAAATTTTATTATTATAAAAAATATTATCTGCAATAACCAGAGCCCGGGGATTCAGCTTAATTTCTACAGCTTTAATATAATAAGGATATTCATACTTTGCTCCGTCAATAAATACCAGATTGAATTTTTCTTTAATATCCGGAATTAAATTTAGAGCATTACCGGCTATAAACCTAAAATTCTTTCCCGGAAATTTGCTTCTTATGAACTTCTCAGCCTCTTTTATTCTTTCCCTGTTTAAATCTATGCCAGTATAACAGCCGCCAGCCAGATTCTTAATTAAAAAATAAGACGAAAATCCATTTCCGCACCCAATTTCAAGGACTTTTTTAGGTCTGGCTAAAAGGCAGATTAGTTCAAGGAGCCTTCCTACGGCTACATCTATTATTGGTATTTTTTTTAGAGTTGCTTTCCTCTGTAATTTGCGCAACAATTTCTTTTCTGAGATTAAATCTTTTATTTCCGTATTGCTATTTAACCTCTGCATCTATGAATTCCTGGTAAGTATTAAAAAAAGAATGTTTATGGTTCTCGGTATCCGTAACCTTAAAATATAAATATTCTACGTCCTGTGCAGGATTTAAAGCTGCTTCAATACAAGCCAGACCGGGATTACAGATAGGAGTTGGCGGTAACCCGGCATACAGCCTGGTATTGTACTCGGTGTCAATCTGCAGGTCACTTTCAGTCAGATCTTCCTCCCATTTATCTAGAAAATAACTTAGAGTGGCATCTATATCCAGCTTCATGCCTATATCCAGCCTGTTGTGGATAACCGCTGAAATTAAAGCTCTTTCTTCTGGAATATATGCCTCTCTTTCTATC